>JBHHVI010000028.1:0-23861 GCA_046754225.1 Thermodesulfobacteriota bacterium
CAAGGAACAGTCATCACCATGTAAGCGACGGAGGCTGGTGATATGGGTGAAGTAAAGGTCCTTAAAATCGTTGCCGCGGCCTTTTTGGCCGTAATCTTCCTGTCACCCGGCGTTCATGCTCAACGGATGCGTATACTTGACCAGGTGGATATAGAGGAGACGGAAGTGTGCGCGGCGGTCCATGTGGGCTTTAACATCCCCATGCGCTACATAAAGCATTTTCCATACGAATCAGGCACGGAATTGCGCATTCAACTGGAGGCCATTACCATCAGTCCCGCAGAAAGGGACGCGCTCTTCGAGCGGGAGCATTTCAAGCCGCCGCCTAACGATATCGCCTCACTTACGGAGGTCGAATATGAGGGGAACATTGACGGCGGCCCCTTTTTAAATCTCTTTTTCGACCGCGTCGTTGAATTTAAGGTATCACAGGGCGAGGATTACCGGAGCATCCTAATCATTGTGACCTGGCCGGGGGAGACGGATACATGCGAATACGGTAAATAAACCTGGGGCCGTGGCGGGCCGAGGCGGGCCGAGGCGTCTATTCGTGTTCATGTTAAATATATCAGGGGTTTAATTCCATTTCTTTAAACCTTAAAACAATTCAGGTCATCCTTTTTAATCACAGATCGTGAGTCAGGTTAATGAAGAATAATAGGTCTCCTCTCATCCCGGGCTTTTTCGCGGCGCTCTGCATGCTGTTACTGGCCCTGGGCCCGCTCTCACGTCCGGCTGAGGGTAAAAATATCGATGCTTCCTATCGTTACGCAATAAATCTCATCTCTTCCACGGTGCCCGTAGACCCGTCGGCTGAGCCTCATCTGAAGGCCTTTAAAGGGCGCCTTCTCTACGCAACGACCTTGAAAAAAGAAGGCACTCTCTGGCACCGTCTGCGCCTCGGCTTTTTTCCGAGCAGGAAGGCGGCCGAGAAGGCGCTCAGGACGCTTCGGGGTAGATACGGCGACGCCTGGGTGACCCTTGTCTCGAAAAATGAGCGGAAACGCGCGGACCGGTATGCCGCTATAACGCTCAAACGTCATCGTAAGGCCGCGCCGGCGGCAAAGAAAAAGACCCGGCGGCGAAAGCCGGCCGCCACAAAGCAAATTTCGAAAGGTTATGCCATTACGTTATTCCTTTCACTGGACCCTATCAAACCTTCCGCCATTCCGGCAATGGAGGTCTTTAAAAAATACAGGCTCTATACCGTTAAAAAGAAGGTAAAGGGAAGGAACTGGCACCTGTTGAGGCTCGGATTTTTCCCTGACAGGAAATCCGCCGTGAATGAGGCGGAGATTTTAAGATATACCTTCCCCGACGCCATGGTAAGCCGCGCGTCAAAAGATGAAGTAAAAAACTCCAGGGCCCATATCCTTAAACCCGCCGCAAGGGCCGAGGTGAGTGAGGCCGTAAAAAAACGGGGCGCACTCACCGGCGGTGATAAAAAGCGTATTGTGGCCCTCATGGATAAGGCCAGGAAGGCCATGACCGCGGAAAAATATAAAAGCGCGTTAAAACTTCTCAAACGGATATTGAGATATCCGGAGAACAAGTTCACCCGGGACGCCCGTGAGCTTGTAGGTCTGGCTTATGAGCGCATTGGAGATACGTCGACGGCGCGCAGAGAATACAAGAAGTATTTGAGCCTCTACCCGAAGGGGGAGGGGGCGGACCGGGTGCGTCAGCGCCTGGCGGGTCTGGTCACGGCAAGGGCTAAGCCAAGGGGAAAGCTCCGTAAATTAAAGGAGAAAAAGGTTGTAACGGAGGTGTACGGGAGTTTTTCGCAGTTTTACAATCGTGATGAGAGTTATACCGACCTCGGCGGCAGCGTGGTCAACCAGTCCTCCGTGTCCACGGACCTCGATGTGAACGTCAGAAGGAGAGGCAAAGAGTTTGATATAAATACCGTATTTATCGGAGGGTACGAGCTGGATCTCCTCGGCTCCGACAGCGAGGGGCGCATAAACCGTTTCTATGTTGATGTGCTGAACCGCGACCTCCATCTCTCTTTACGCGCCGGGCGCCAGTGGAGCAGCACAGGCGGCGTGCTTGGGCGTTTCGACGGCGGGATATTAAGTTTCTCATACTTTCCACGGGTGAAGATTAATCTTGTTTCCGGTTTCCCCGTTGAGTCCACGGTGCTTTCGAAGATTGATACGGACAAGAGGTTCTATGGCCTCAATATGGACCTCGGCACCTTCGCGAAACATTTTGACTTTAATGTTTTTATTATCCAGCAGGACATCGACGGAATCACCGACCGGCGCGCCACGGGCGGAGAGGTGCGTTTCTCGCACCCCAGCGGTTCCTTCTTCAGCCTCGTGGATTACGACATATCGTACAGCGAGCTGAACCTTATACTTATTGTTGGTAACTGGATATTACCCAATAAAGCCACGGTCAACTTCTCAATAGATTACCGTAAGAGTCCGTCTTTAGCCACGTCCAACGCCCTTCAGGGGCAGACCGTAACCACTGTCGCCGAACTGCTTTCGAGCTTTACCGAGGATGAGGTGAACCAGCTTGCCCTTGACCGCACCGCGGAGAACTGGTCCGTCGTGCTTGGAGGGACCTATCCGTTAAGTGAAAAATTTCAGGTAAGCGGCGACTTCACAGTCTCGGAAGTTACAAGCACGGACGCATCCGGCGGCGCCGAGGCTGTGCCAGGCACAGGGCCGGAGTACTTTATCTCGACACAGTTAATCGGCAGCAGTCTTATAAAGACCGGCGACATAGCGATACTGGGGCTCAGATATTCCGACGCGAGCACCTCCAACACCGTATCGTTAAACATGAATACCCGTTTCCCCATTACAAGGGAGTGGAGGGTCAACCCGAGGTTCCGCCTCGATTACAGCCAGAACGACGCGGACAGCGGCACGCAGTTCAAGATAAGACCCACCTTGAGGACGGATTATTTTTGGAGAAGACGTGTCCGTCTTGAATTTGAGGGCGGCGTTGAGTGGGCCTATGACAGGGTCTCGGGACAAACTGACCTGACCCGTGACTACTTCATCAGGGTCGGCTACAGGTTGGATTTTTAACAGGGAGCCACGGGTATTGTCCGCGCGGGATTTGAAGGGGACAGGGTTGAACTTTATGGCCCGGCTCTATTCGATAAAAGCGACGCGGGCCGCCTTGCGGGTTCCGGCTGAACCGGCCCCGGAGGTCAGTCTTTAATAATTGAATTTATCACATTAGATACCACTTCAGGCATAGGATGGTCGAAACGGACGCCTATCCTCTTCTCAGGCCCCACGCCGTTTATCCAGATAACCTCGGAGAGCGTCTCCACATGCTTTTCCCCGAAGTTCCAGCCTATGCTGAGCCTCTCTCCCATGGTTACACCCTCCAGAGTCTTGAACATAAGGCCGGTGCTGCTCAGGTTCTCGGTGACGGCGCCGAAAGAATGGGTATCGCGGAATGTAGAGATTGTCGTGTCATGGCCCAGTAAACGAACCTCCACCGGGCAGTGGGCCTTCAACCGAAGCGACTGCCTGTTGCCGTCCACACTACCGCCGTTAATCATATCGAGCCTCTCAAGACCTTTTACGGCCATGGGGCTCGGTTTAGTCCGTCCTCTCTCCCAGCGGTTGACCGTACTGAAACTGACGCCCAGTTCCCTGGCAAGCCTCTCCTGAGACCAGCCGAGGCTAAGGCGCACTTTTTTTATCCTGTCGGGGTCCATCCGTTCATCCTTCTATGGTTAGCATCTGGCAAGCCGTGTCTTGCCCTGTAAGAGGTTCCTGTGTCATATCCTGTAGAATTGTAATCCCCTCAAAGCTTATATCATTTGCTATGGTTATTATTCTCCCTAACGTACATTAAAGGAAGATTAAAGAAAGTCCTTTTTTTTAATTTTCTTGCCAAAATACGGGCACAATGAAAGTATTTCTGAGAAACCGGTATTTTTCTGTGACAAAAGTCACAATATACTTCCTGCCAAATTTGAGAAGTGAAGCTTCTGCTCAAATTAAAGATGTTACGCGCCGGCTATTTCTTCGGTATTTTGATGTTGTCCTCCTCGTAGTCGCCGTGGTCGGCCCCTCTGTGGCAGGCCACGCAATTGGAAAAACTGTTGATAGAGGGCCGCGCGAATACCTCCTTTCTTATCTTTCGGTGCTTTCTTTTTATATATGGGACCTCTCTGAGGCTTTTCGGGGTCATGGAGCGGAGGCTTCTCCATATCTTGCGTATCCATTCGTTCCGTACACCTGTGTTTTCCGTCGAGTTCGCCACAAGATAATCGAGTATCTCCTTTGCCGCCGCTTCTTCGAGGGCCAGGTCCTCACCAAAGTGGTCATCGGCGCCGCCTATTACCGCCTCCCATGAGCGCGCGGGCATGAGCCAGGGCTGGTACAAAAAGTGGCACGACGAGCATTCCTCGTCGTAAAGGGCGTTTTTCGGAAGTGCGACGGAGCGCCCGGACTTTCTATTCCTGCGCTTCTCATAGTGGTTATTATTGCCGATCAGCCTGTCGTATCTCTTACGCCACGTGTCCCAGTCATACTCTTCTTTCTCATGGCCCACGTCGCTTTTTCTCCCGGGGAGATTCGTCTCGGTGTCGGCCATTACCCCCACGGAGCTGAAGAGCATGGAGAGGAGCATTACCAAAAGAATAAACAGTAAGGGAAATCTCTTAAAATTCATAAAACGCTCCATTTCTCAGTAAATAAATGTCATAAGGACATCATATAGGTTATATAATCGCCTTTTTCTTTGGGGGTGCACTGGCGCTCAAGCACCCACTTGCAGTTTCTCCTGAACCACTTCTTCATGCGCTTTGGGCTGGTAAAGCGCTCCTTGTTCACCGCCGGAGAGATAGGCTCGATGACCTTGCCGGCGGGGGTCTTGCCCTTGTTTTCAGGTTTGGATGTGTGGCATGTGGTGCAGCCCCGCTCTTTTTTGGCCTTTGAGTGCATGCGCTTTGAATAGAAGAGTTTTTTCCCTTCCCCGGCGCTGAAGGACTTGAAAGACGGGTCCGCTTTCTGCGCCTCGGCGAGGTAGGTCTTCATGAGAGCCGCCATCTCGGGATTGAGCCTTGAGCCGGCAAACCCATCTACGGCGAAAACCGTTACGGCCAGAAGCGCCAACGCCAGTAACCTCAAAGACATCTCAGAACCTCTCCTTTTTAATTGCCATAGCCACCCGTTAATCGGGTATCCTTATATCAGCGTCCTCAAAAGAGCCGGCGTCAGAGCCGGGGTGGCAGGCCTTGCAGTTGCTCCTGCTTACAATGGAACTCCTTTTGTAGACGTCTCCTCCTATATCAGAGTGCTTCCTCTTCCAGTACGGGGTCTCCGTGACCCTCATGTAGACCATTCCTGGTGTGATGGACTTAAGTATCTTTCTCGAAGCCTCTGTCCTGGAGCGCTCCGCCGGTGAGGCCAACAAATACTCGAGTATCTCCGCCTCGCTTTCTTCATCGAGGGAGGCGTCGTCTCCGAAGTGGTCATCAAGGTTCGCCATTATCATCCGCCAGGACTCTGCCGGGAGAAGCGTGGGGGAAAAGGCCCCGTGGCATGAAGTCGCGCACTCCTCCCGCCAGAGTTCGTTCTCATGAAGTTCAACCCACGCCCCGCTCTGGTCCCGGACAATGGGAACGCGGTAACCCTCTCCGTATTCGGGGGGGAGATATACAAGGGCCAGCGACGCCATCACCGTAACGATTATCCAGACAGAGAGCCTTGCAAGGGGGTGACCCTTTTCCGGCGTCTTCATCGCCCTTGAATATGATATCGACCATCCCCCCTCATCCTCCTTTGTGCCGGTAAACATCGATGCTATGATGTTCTCTTTCAGTATGAAGTCATGAAAGAGCGCGGCTGAGATATGCACGGCTATCAGAAAGACCGCGAAGTACGCCAGATAAGTATGAACCGGTTTCGCGTAGGCCGCCATCTCGAATGTGAAGTACCCGGCCCATACGCCCAGCCCCTCTTCTCCCCCGTAAGTGATGACCCCTGTTACGGTCACCACGACCGTGACTGTGAGCATTAAGAGGATTACCCACGCAACGGCCGGGTTGTGTCCAATGTACCTTATCGGCTCACGGCTGAGGGCCTTTGCGAGAAAAGACCTTACCTCACGCCATCCCTTTACAAACTCCGAAAACCGTGAGTAGCGTGTGCCTGCGAACCCCCAGACGATACGGAAGACCACAAGCCCCAGGGCCAGATAACCGGCCGTGGTATGATAATCGAGGAGAGACTCGCTTCTTGACGTAAGAAAAACGGATAAATATGCAAAGGCCAGAAGCCAGTGAAAAACTCGCGTAGGGATATCCCATACTCTAATCCTCAATTGATCTTACACCTCGTAGCTTTCACCGGAATTAAAATGTCACAGCCCGTTTTTTCCGCCCCACCTCCGCCAGGCGCCTCTCTGATGGTTAATTATATATTATAACCTACAACCTTCTATTCCTCATCTTCTTTTCCGCATCCGCCGCGTATTATTAAGCCGCGGGCGAGGTGCTTATTTATCCTTACCCCCGCCCATCTCCCTGTCCATGAACCTGGTGAGACTGCGGAGCTTTAACTTGAGCTCATCGGTGGCGTCCGAGGCATCCTCGGCATCCGATATTACCCGCGGGGTAAGCAGTATTACGAGCTCCGTCCTGTCGTTTGTCACACTGGAGAATTTGAAGAGATTACCGAAAAACGGGATCTTGCTCAGGAGCGGGATCGCCGAGGTGGACTTGTTCTTTTTGGTATCTATAAGGCCCCCGATGGCGATCGTCTCCCCGTCCTTTACCACCACCGACGTCTCGGCCTCCCTGTTGGTGAAGGA
This sequence comes from Thermodesulfobacteriota bacterium, assembly GCA_046754225.1. Classification (GTDB taxonomy): domain Bacteria; phylum Desulfobacterota; class GWC2-55-46; order GWC2-55-46; family JADFVP01; genus BTQV01. The sequence continues at coordinate 6,793 of JBHHVI010000028.1, forward strand.
TGGGAAACTGCCGTCGCCCACTATCCTGCTCGTGGACACATCGCTTATCTCCTGGTGTATGGTCATGGCCACCATGCCGCCCTCGGTAATCTGAGGGCTCACCGTCAAAATGATGCCCGTCCTCCGGTACTCTATGCTCTGGATGAGGCTGGCGGTGGTAGTTACGGCCGTCTGAGTCGACTGAGTCGCTATAGGCTCGTCGCTGCCCACGGATATGGAGGCCTTTGCGTAATTCTGCACGAGTATATGAGGGTTACTGAGTACGTTGACCTTGCCGTCGGAGGCGAAGGCCTGTAAAAAAGCGAAGAAGTTCTTGGAGTCCGTGGCGAGAACGTTCAGTCCCGACAGCGCCGCGAGTCCGATGGGAGTGGACAGGGCGGAATGCGGGTCATCGACGGTGTTGGAGAATATACCCGTATTATTCTGGGTGCTGACGTTCCCGGTGAGGGCGGACCACTGTATCCCGTATTTTGTGCTGTCATCAAGGGCCACCTCGACGACAAGGGCGTCTATAAGGACCTGCTTGGGAGGCCGGTCAAGCTCCCTGATGGTTTTGAGCAGGTACTGGTAGTCCCTCTGGGAACTCCGGATTATAATGGCGTTACTCGGCTCATAGATGAAGATGTCCATGCCCCGGGGCTGACCCGGCTTTGAGACGCCTTGAGGGGCTGCTCCAACCTTACCGGGCAGGGCCTTCTTCCCGGCGTCTTTGGCCGCCGCGGTGTTCTTTATCCCGGCGCCGGGCGCGGTTGAAGACTCTCCTGTTTTATCTTCGCCGAAGACCTTTTCGAGCATCGTCTTGATATTGGACGCCTTGTCGTTTTTGACATAGTAGATGTGTGTTGATATCTCGTCCGAGGAGGACTCCCTGTCCAGCTGCTGGATCCAGTCTTTAGCCGAAGATAGAAGTTCCTTGCTTGAAGAGAAGACGATGATGCTGTTGAACCTTTCTATGGGGATGGCGGAAAACTGGCTCGTCTCTTTGCCGTAACCGAGGGTCTTGAAAATATCGTGCAGTTCCGAAGCGAGAGTACTCACATCAACATTGTTGATGTGAATGAGCGACACGTTAAGCTTTTCAAAGAGGTCTACGTCGAGCCTTTCTATTATCCCGAGGAACTTCTTGATGTTAGAGGCTATGTCGGTGATTATCAGGGTGTTCGCCTTCGGGTAATGGGCGATGTTGCCCCCCGCTGAAAGGGTGGGCTTCAATATCTGAACGACGTCGCCCGCGGAGATGAACTTGATGGGGACGAGGAGGTTTATCATGCTGTCGCCCCGGGGGATATCCAGGGGGTCCCTAACGGTATAGAGTTCGATATTGCGCTGCTTGGCAGACTGGGACGTGACTACTGTGTAATAATCGTCCGTCCTTACAGCCGCGAGCCCGTTAACGGCCAGCATCGTCTCGAATATGCCGAAGACGTCATCCTTTTGTATGGGCTTTGTGGTCCGGATGGATATCTTACGGCTCAGGACCTCGGGGGAGAGTATGAAATTCCGCCCTGTTATCTCAGAGATCGTCATGATGACGTTTTTGAGCGAGGCGTTGGAAAAATTAAGTATCGCCGTGCCTTTTTTTCTTCCAGGCGAGGCGGCGTCCGATGAGGCGCGCCTGCTCTTTGCGCCTGTAATTTTTATATCAACTGCTCTGCCGGGCGCCGGCCTCGATACTCTGCCGCCGTTTGTGCGCCACGGATGAGGCGGGGGAGGGGTTTTTTCCCTCTTTGTGTTACCCTGCTCTTCATCCGGGGTGCTGACAAGGGGTATGGGCGGCGCGTCCGCGGATTCGTCTTCAGGTAAATCCAGTGTCACCGACGTCGGTACCTCTACGGTACTTGCGCGCGAAGTTGACGCCGTAACCGCTGTGAAGCAGAGCGGCAACAGCAACAACAGCAGCAGCGTGAGAAGAAACGCTCTGCATGGATTACGCATTTTACTATATATCAGTTGTAGGGGCATTGTCCTTATACTCCAATCCTTAAACGTTTCGGGCATGTTAATACAAATTACCCGTTCATTTCAACACCTACGGCTCAAAAAAATGTTTGTGCGCCGCTCCGCCGACGGTCCAACGGGAGAAGTCCTATGGCTACCGGCCCATGGCGGGCTTGCGGCTTACCGTGAGAAGCGTTGCCTCTGTATCTTCCTGCCGCCCTTCTTCGCCTCATCGGGCAGGCTCATAAGCACCTTGAGGGTCCGTTTGCCCCTTTTAAGCAACACAGACTTCTCATCGATCTTCTTTATTGTAAAGCCCCCTACCTTATCACCGACCCTGTAAAACTTCGCGTCATTTTCCCTGCCGCGAAAGCTCATCATCGCGGCCTTGCCGTCATCGAGGATAACTGTTCCCAAAAGCGTCAGGCTCGGCGCCTTGAGGACAGGCTTCTTCCGTACAACCCTTTTTACGGCCCTGGGCTTTGGCGGCGCCACATATTTTCTCCGTGAGGCCCTGAAGAGGTCCTTTTTAACTATAAGATTATATGAAGACCTCCCGGGCAGCGTTTTTTCGCCGTAGTTCCGGGGCGCCTTCGCCGGGGTCTCAGCCGTGGGAGAAGGGCCGGCGGCGGGCTCCATCCATATGGTTACGGTCCAGCCCAATAGAAAGATAATGACGGCAATGAGGAGCGCGTTCAGGAACTTTGCGTTCGCCCCGGAGATAAGATTGTCATGGTAAATGTTCATGCCCCGCCCCCCTTCGTTTTGATGGCGCCTTCGAGGACCAGGGTTACGTTCATCTTTGCCTTGTTCCTTGAGTTGGGGCCCCTTATGCGCAAGGACCTGACGCCCATAAGAAGCGCTGAAGCCTGTACGTCGTACAATAAACGGGTCAGCTGGCTTAGCCCCGCCCTTAAATGAAACTCCACGGGGATCCTTATATAGTCACCCTCTTCTTCAAAATTAAGGACGTTTTCCGAACTTATTGATATCTTTTTCTTCTTCACGAGCTTTTTAAAGGCCTCCTGAAGCTCGGCGGCGGCGATGGAGGGTTTGGAGGCCCTCAAGAGCCCCTTTTCAAGCTCCTTTATCCGCTTCTTCTCAATGCCTATGAGTTTTTCGACCTCGGACCCGCGCGCCAAGACCAATGAGGATGTCCGGAGCACCTCGTTATAGGCGGATATCTCTTCAACGGCGCTTTGATGGCGGTTATAACCCCATCTTACGAGCAAAAGGACGGCGAGCACCCCTATTACGGCAATGCCGGGGATTATACGCCTGTTCTCCATTATCAATAAACGAAGTTTCTTCTTCATTTCGACTCCTGTCCGCCCTCTGCCGCCTCCGCGAAACTCTTTAACTTGAAGTTCATCCTGAAGCGCTCCTTGCCGCCGGGGGCCCTGGCCACGGGGCCGGCGAATTCAAAGTCCGTCATGAACCGGGACTTGCCCATCTTCATGATGAGCGAAGAGGCCCTGCCGGAATAACCCTCTATTGAGACGGCGTCGCCGCGGTAATCAAGGCCGGTAAGCCATGTGTCTCGCGGGAGAAGCGTAGTTAGTTCTTTAAGAACGTCAAGAGGGCCGGGCAGGTATTTACCGTTTACCTTCTCAAGCGTATCTATCTGTCCGGCCAATGCGCCCTCGGTTTTGATGAGTCTCTGCACCGCCTCTTTTTTTACCCTGACATCCGCGAGCGTTGATTCCAACCCACGCAAAACCGTCCAGTCTTTAATCAGATAAGAAGAGCCGGCAAAGAGGGCGAGGAGAAAGACGATGCCCGAAAGCATGAGGTTGCTTAAGTACGCCGGCCGCTTCTTCGCCGCGTCGGACCGGGGGGCGAGGTTGATCTTCATCCTGCCCTTGCCGAGCACTGAAAGCGCCGCGCCGAGCGCGGTGGCGGCCGTACTCGGAAGCCCTAATTCCTTAAGCCCCTGCGCCCTCACAGGCATGGCCATCTCCCTTGAGAGCTCTTTTAAAAACTCCGCCTGAGGCTCGTTATCCGATATGATTATGCCTTCATCGAGGCGTCTTTTATTGACCGGTCCGGCCAGGCTGTATAGAGAGTGGTTCAACTCCCTTTCGAGAAGACCAAGCCACCGCTCCCCGGGCTCGCCCCCTGTCTTTACACTCATGCTCTTTGAGTACACCGGTACGAGGTCGGAAAATATATCGAGGGTCAGATCGCCGTTGTTGAGTCCTATGAAGGCTATGTTCTTTCCCGGCGAGAGGTTGTTGGAGTAATAGAGCGCGTTAAAGAGCGAGGCATGCCATGTGGCCACTGAGGCCGGACTTAACCCGGCCTCTTCGAACCTGCTCACTATACTGTTGACAATATCTTTCTTCGCGGCCGCGAGGAGGATGGAAAAGACCTTCTTCTCTTTTTTGAGTACCTGGAATCCGTGGCACACTTCGTCGGGGTCAAAAGGTATGTGCTTTTCCAGTTCGTAGCTCAGTATCCCCTCAATAGCCTCGGCCTTGGGCGCCGGGATCTTTAAGACCATTGACAGGGAAGATTCTCTCGGCAGTCCGACGGCTATGCGGACGTTTTTAAGCCCTCTTTCGGCCACATAGGTCTTGAGTTCATCAATCCTCTCATCGAATGTTACGCCGGTGAACGAAATAAACCGCTCTATCTCAACATTAAATGTTGAGCTCTTCAGGTGAACGACCGACCAGGAATTCGGTCTCGTCTCTATGCCTAAAACATCCATAAATTAGCCCTGCCGTAAAATTGAAGTCCCTGTTAAACTAAGTCCGTCAAAATAAAAACTTCTCAGTTGATGCCTGTTGCCCCGTCGTTTAAGTAGATTACCACGGCTTCGGGTTTATTGGGCCTTCGCTCGGCGACGGCCTTTATTGAGGCCTTCATGCCCCGCACCGTACCCTCTGAGTGGATGGAGAAGACCCTGGAGGTTACGGTGCCCCCGTACATGGGCCACTTAAAGACCCCCTCGGTCTCCCTCCGGAGCCTTATTTCCATTGATTTGCCCGTGCCGAGCACCGCTTCAAGCACCCTGGCGTCGGCGGTATTCAGGTTTATCTTGCCCTCGCCTTTAACTGTGATGATTCTTTCCAGCCCCTCATATACTGGGCGCGAGCCGTCAGGCGCGGGTGCCGGCCCGAGGCCGAACCTGTGGGGAACATTGCCGTCACCGTAGAATATCTCCGGTGTCACCCCCTTTACCAGCAGGAGTTCCTCCGTCGTGTCGAATCGGCCGTCCTTGGCGCCGTAAGGGCGGGCCAATGAGCCGTAGTAGTCATCCTCTGCGCCGTTGAAATGAAACTCGTGGTTTTCATCCCTCCAGTCGAGGATTGAGTCCGCTATGACGTCACTCGTTATCGTATCAACGCCTGTGGCTCTGAGGAGGCCTTTTATCTGCTCCCGGCTGGCCACATTGATATTCAGCCTTGCCTCTTCGTCATAGATGCGGTATGAGACACGCCCCTCGCCGAGGGCGAACTCCCTTTTAACATCAATAGTTTTTATGTCATGTTTTTCTTTCTTTCCGAGCGCCAGCCTCGCGTCCTTGTCGATAAATACGATGTCGTAATCAGTGCCTAACTCGGCAAGGCCCATGTTTATGCCGGCGAGCGCTATGTGGCGGGCCGCCGTCTCGTCTTTAAGGTTCCTCACCGTTTCTGTCTCAATCCGCATGGTATAGGCGAATTCAACGACAATAAGCATCAGAAAGGCCAGGACCCAGAGGACTACCATAAGGGCGATGCCCTTCTCACTTCGAAGGACTTCAGCGGCGATTACCTCCGGCGCCTTGCCTGGAAGGCCGGCGGGCCTTAAGTCCTTTCCTGACGGTATGCTGCTCATTATCCCTTAAGCTCCTTTAACACCGGCTGAGTCGTCCGTGGAAGGGGAGTATGTTACCCCCACCGGCACCGTGACAACCAGTGGACTTCTATCGTCCCTGAATATAAATTCCACCCGCACAGCCCTGGGAAGCCTTTTAATGGACTCTGCGTCCCATCTCCGGGCCCATCCTTTTTCGCCGAGATACTCGAAGCGTACCCTGCTTATGCCGGGGTCGAGTTCAAGGGACCTTCCGGCCTGTTCCTTGGCGGTCAGAGCGACGGGGACCGTCTTCTCTGTTACGGTCAATCCATTTTCTCCGGCTGAGTAGATGACAAACGAGGCCCCGCCCCAGGGCATCTCCTTCCCGGCGGCGCTCTTTACGGTCACGAAGCCGAATTCGTTCTCTTTTGCGTTGAAAAGGTAAGTGTCGCGGCCGTCGCCATTTTCCATGTACAGGTACATTGACCCTACGTCCGCTGAAAGCCTCCTGACGATAAACCTCCGCGCCGCCGCGTCCTCTAAAGCCTCTTCGCCCTTCTCCCAGGACTTTTGCCCGAGCCTCAGTGACGAGAGCACGAGCCCTATCATGACCACGAGTATGGAAAGGGATAAAATAGTCTCGATGAGCGTAAAACCCCTCTCATCCCTCATGGCGGTGAAGCCTCTTCGGGCAAGGCGAAATCGTAGGGCTGAAGTACGCATAAGCTCTTATTCCTCACTCCAGATTGATTTTATCGACGAAAGCGTAAAAGCTCCCTCTCCTTTGCCGGCGTCCTTGACGCTGACAACCACCTTCATAATGCTGAGGCCCTCGCTCGCTGCGGCAATTTTATTGTCGTAGGGGCTCACCTCGACCTTCCACTGGAGCCCGTCCGCCCCGGCCCCGCCTGTAACCCCGGCCTTGAGGTCCTTTTCCACGAGCGTTTGCGCCATCTTCTCCCTCGCGAGAAGCACGGCGCCGGTATGGTCACTCGCCGCCCTGGCAAGATCGAGCCCCCCGGAGAAGAGTTGTATTACCATGAGTATCCCCATGGAGAGTATGGCAAGTGAGACCATCACCTCGAGGAGAGTAAATCCGGCCTCTGTGGCCGGCGGGGGCGCTGAAGCCCCGTAGCCTGCTACCATGTTTTTCGTCCGGAATCCGGTAAAATCCATATGCCTCTTGCCTCTCACATAAGGGTGCTGACCCGCACCCTGCCTGTTGACGGTTCGACTTTAATCGTGTAGAAGGTACTCTTCTTTAAGTCCCTGACTTCCAGCATCCCGCCGCTTGAGCCGCCTGAAGGGTAGAAGGCGATGGCGCCGTTTTTTGATGAGACCCTGGTGTCAGAGGCCGCCTCTATCTCCCTGTCGGGGGCCTTCGACCCTCCCGTTCTTATTATGAGTCTGTCTCCACGCGCCTCGGCGTAGTAGACATTTCTTTGCCTCAGGGCCTGGTTCCTTGAATACTCAAGTGACGCGGCCATCTTTCTTGTCGTTGTCTTGAGTCCTATTTTGCCGAGCCCTGTAACTACGGACGGGAAGATGAGGGCGGCTGAGAGGGTGAATATCATGAGGACAACCAGTATCTCAAGGAGGGTGAAGCCGCTCTCTTCGTAGAGGTAAAGCCGTCTCCTCATGGCAACCCCTTCCAGCTCACGATGTCAATATCCTTACCTTCTCCGCCTTCGGTGCCGTCGGCGCCGAGGGAAACGAGGTCGTAGTCACCGTGTTTGCCGGGTGAAGTGTATATGTAAGGCCGGCCCCAGGCGTCAACGGGGACCTCCTTTTTCAGGTACGGCCCGTCCCAGCCTTTTTCCACTGAGGAGGGCTTTGTCCTCAACGCCTCGATCCCTTCCGAGGTGGTGGGGTAGTCGCCTATATCAAGGCGGTACATATCGAGGGCGGCGCCTATGAGTTCTATCTGCGCATAGGTTGTCTTGATCTTGGACTGCTCGACCTTGCCGAAGAACCTCGGCGCAACGAGCGTGGCCAGGAGCCCTATGATTATGACCACTACGATTATCTCGATTAGCGTGAACCCGCTCTCGGCCGAGAGCCTGCCCTTTATGAAGGTGAACGCCCCCGTCTGTCCGGTGTTTTTTCTGTCCGATTCCTTCAATACAATCTCCTTACATAGGCATGTCGTTAAGGCTGAATACCGCCAGTATGAGCGAAATTACCACAAAACCCACTATCACGGCCATAACGAGTATGATTAACGGCTCAAGAAGAGAGAGGAGCCTTTTTATGGCCGTGCTTACATCCCGGTCATACTTATCGGAAAGTCTGATAAGGGTCTCATCGAGCCTGCCTGTCTCTTCCCCCACGGCGAGCATGTGCGCGGCAAGGGGAGGAAAAGAAGCGGTTTCTCTGAGAGGGTCGGTGAGGCCACGGCCTCTACGCACCCCGTCTACCGCCGGACCTATCTCCCGGGCCATATAACTGTTGCCTATGGTCCTGACGGCTATCTTGAGCGAGTCAAGTATGGGGAGCCCGCCCTGCATGAGGGCGCCGAGAGTCCTTGAGAACCTTGATACGGCGGCCTTCCTGAGTATGGGACCGAATAGAGGGAGACGGAGCTTTAAACCGTCGAACCTGACCCGCCCCTCTTCGGTCCTGAGGATGGCTTTGAATCCAAAGAAAGAGGCCACTCCGATCCCGATGATGACCGGCCAGTACCTCGTGAGGGCCCCGCTTATCACAAGTAGTATCCGCGTGGGCAGGGGCATTACACCGCCCATGTCGTCCAATATCACCGAAAACTTGGGTATGAAGACAAGGAGCATCAGGGCGACGGCGCCGCCCCCCACAACAGTCAGGAGCAGGGGATATATAAGGGCTGACGTAACATCCTCCTTCAGCCTCCGGGCGTCCTCGATGAACTTTTTCAGGCGGTCGAGAACGATTTCAAGGGAGCCCCCGGCCTCACCGGCCCTGACGGTGTTTATATAGACTTCCGAGAAGAGATCGGGGTGCCTTTGAAGGCAGTCGGCAAAGGCGTCGCCGGACTGGATGCCGCTGTGGATGTCGAGTATGACCTTTTTGAAGGCCGCGTTCTTCTCAATCTCCGCGAGAATGGAAAGGGACCTGTCCAGGGCAAGCCCGGCGGTGAGCATATCCGAGAGTTCCTGGGTAAAGCCGACTATACTCTGGGCCGAGACCCTCCGCCTCAAGAGGCTGAAGGCGGTCTTCGAGGCCCCGACGCTCCTGGTTTCCCCGGAGCTGCCCACGCGTATGGGGAAGTAGCCCATATCCTGGAGCCTGTTCACAAGGGCGTTTTCGTCTTTGGCCTCGAGAGTACCCTTTACGAACTTCCCTGATGCGTCTGTGGCGTGGTATACAAATTCAGCCATCGCTATTGTATTCTCCCGTCAAAAGTCCTTAAAGCCAGTGCCGGGCCTCTAAGTAAGGGTGACCCGTCCCACCTCTTCCAGTGTGGTGATCCCCTTGATGACCTTGTCCCAGCCGTCTTCTCTCAAGGTGATCATGCCGTTTTCCATGGCCTTACTCCGAATCACGTCGGAGCTGCTTTTTTCCACGATGAGGTGCCTGATCTCGTCGGTTATTATCATGAGCTCGAATATCCCGGTCCGGCCCCTGTAGCCGGTATCGTTGCACTGTGAGCATCCCGAGCCCCTGAAAGTCACTATATCCTTTTCGTTCAGGTTTTTTATGCGCTTGAATTCATCGGAGATGCGTCTTCTTACTTCCTGGTCCGGGACAAGCGGGACCTTGCAGTTGGTACATATCACCCGGACAAGCCTCTGGGCGAGCACCCCTAAAAGGCTTGAGGATATAAGGTAACCCTCGACGCCCATGTCGATAAGCCTCGTTATGGCTCCGGGGGCGTCGTTGGTATGGAGTGTTGAAAGTATCATGTGGCCGGTGAGGGCGGAGTGTACGGCGATGTCCGCCGTCTCGGTATCCCGTATCTCGCCTACGAGCACCACGTCCGGGTCCTGTCTTACTATGGAACGGAGCCCGCTGCCGAAGGTTAGTCCGATCTTAGGCTTGACCTGTATCTGGTTGACCCCTTCCAGCTTGTACTCCACGGGGTCCTCAATGGTTATCACTTTTTTGCTTGCAATGTCGATCTTCGAAAGCGCGGCGTAGAGGGTGGTGGACTTGCCGCTCCCTGTCGGGCCTGTAACGAGGACCATGCCGTGGGGCTGGTTTATCATCTCCGCGAAGGCCTTCCTCTTGGCCTTTGAGAAACCGAGGGACTCAAGTGTCATGACCCCTTCGGGGTCGAGGAGCCTCATTACTATGCTCTCGCCGTGAAGCGTGGGGATCATGGAAACCCTTATGTCTATCCCCTTTCCGCTGAGCCTTAATTTTATCCTTCCGTCCTGGGGGAGCCTTCTTTCGGCGATATTGAGTTTCGCCATTATCTTTATTCTGGAGGATATGGCCGGATGGAGCCTCTTGGGCATGGATTCCACGGCGTACATTATGCCATCCACCCTGTACCGTATATGGATGGTGCCCTCGTAGGGCTCTATGTGGATATCGCTCGCCTTTCTCTCGGCGGCGTTACGGATAAGCATGTTTACAAGGTTTATGACAGGGGCCTCAAGGGCCATGTCCTTGAGTTGCTCGACGTCGTCGATATCAAGGGCCCCGGAGGGGTCTTTCTCGTCTATGTCCTCAATAATCTTCTCCATGGTGACGGGGCCCGCGCCGTAATAGGCCTCTATCGCGTGGAGTATGTCCGTTTCCGACCCTATTACCACCTCCACTTCAAGCCCTGTGGAAAAGGCGAGGGCCTCGGCAGGAAAGTGGTTCAGGGGGTCGGAGGTGGCTAAAGTCAGCACACCTTCGCGTATTTTTACGGGAACGACCTTGTAGTGCTTCATGAATTTCAGCGCCGGCTGAAGCTCAAGGGGAGGGGGGGTCTTGGAATAATCCTTGGAAGAGATAGCGGGTATGTCGAGCTGGGTGCTCAATACCCTGATCATGTCTTTTTCAGAAACACAGCCCAGCCTTACAAGACGGACTCCTAATTTTTCACCAGTGCGGGCCTGTTCCTCAAGTGCGGATTTAAGTATCTTCTCGTCTATCAACCCGTCGTTAAGGAATAACTCGCCTATTGGTAACGCCTTCATAGGGTGCCTTCCTGGGTTCAAGTTTTTTTAAAATACGTGAAACCTCAGTCGACGGAATCGATATAACCGTCTAATAATAACCTGTCTGACCGCGGTTTTGCAAGTACATTTAGTCTAAAAAAAAGGGTCTTCTTTGCGGCCGGCCAAAGGCCGGCCGCAAAGAGCCCTTCTATGTGCCGGCGACTCAGGGAGTCGGCGGGTGCAGCTGTATTGTACCGTACACCGGTACCTCTATGGCGCCGAGTAGGTCCGCCGGTACGCGGATTACTCCGGCAGGGGACGTCCTGAACTCAAGCGCCCCCATGTCAGCCGCGCCGTCCGTCGTCCTGTCGATGAGGTCGAGGTCGTAGGTCGGCGATGAAGACGCGTTGGCCTGGCCGATTACCGGCGAAGTGCTGAGCAGATGCCAGTCCAGAAGGTCCGTAGCCACGAAGGCCGGGTCCATGCTGATGTTGCCGGTCCGCGTAGCGTACTCGCCGCCCTCGATGTCGTTGTATTCGACGAGGGACAGGGCCTCGGAGTTCACGTCCGTCTCCCAGGGCTGGTTAACAGCCGGGTCGTCGACGTGGATGTTGTTCACGGTCCAGTCGTAGTTTGTGCCCCAGCGGTAGTCCAGGTCCTCACCGGCCGTTATATCGTAGAAGAGACGGTAGTTGTTCCAGATAACGTTGTTGTAGACCTTGACGTCGCTGAAGTATGGCGGCTTGGGCGCCGTACTCGTGGCGTCGTACTCGTGGCCGTGACGCTCGCTGTCTATGGCGCCGCCTGTGGGGTCGAATGTGCCGGCGACTATGTTGCCGGTGATGGTGTTGTTGTATACCTCCGCCTGCAGCGTATCGTCGAAGGATATGGCGCCGCCGCGGGCGCTGTTCTCGCTCCTGTCGTCGGCGATATTCTCGGCGAAGAGGTTGTTGTAGACCTTCACCACGGAGATGTCGTCGCCCACGTCCTCGAAGCTTATGGCCCCGCCGTCGTCCATGCAGATGTTGCGGAGGAAGACGTTATCGTAGACGTTGACCGGGCCGGTATCCTCGAAGAAGATGCCTCCGCCGTGGTCGTCGCTCCTGTTCTCCATTATCACGTTGCCGTAGACATTCAGCTGGTCCTTCACCTCGTAGAGCGCTATGCCCCCGCCGTAGTCGGGAGAGTAGTTGTGGAAGATGAGGTTGTTGAATATCTCGTACGTGCCCGGAGGCGTCTTGTTGACACTGTCGTCATAGGAGTGGTCAAGAGCGGGCTCATGCGGGCCGTACTCGGGCTCGTCGTTCACGCTTATGCCTCCTCCGTAGCCTCCGAAGTTGCCGTTCTCGGCGATGAGGTTACTCCAGATGCGCACGTCATGGTTTGTCTTGTGCAGCCATATGGCGCCGCCGTACTCGCCTCCGTTAAGGCCCATGATGTTGTTGTTTATGTCTATATTGGTGTTGCCGTAGTCGGCGAAGATTCCGCCGCCAGTGCCGTCACCTCCGGGCGTTCCGCCCGTTATGGTGAAGCCGCTTATCATGACGTTGCTTACGGCTCCGTCCATTCCGCCCTTGCCTATGAAGAAGGCCGCGCCTCCCGTGGCGGAGTAGGTGCCCTGCTGGGTCCCCGTGATGGGGTTCATGGCCGACAGATCGAGGCCGTCTATCATCGACGCGAATGGTCCCGCGCCTATGATCTTTATGTCGGACTCGGTGACATGGACGTTCTCGTTGTATTTACCTGGGGCTACCATGATGTTTACCGGTCTCGCGGCCGGGAGGTTGTTCATGGCCTCGGTTATTGTGGCGAAGGGCGAGGCGGAACTTCCGTCTCCCGCGCCCACCATGGCGTCGTCGTCCACATATATTGTGCTGTCGGCAAGATAGGCCGCCCAGGCAGGTGTAGGTGAAGTCACCGCCACGTCCAGGGAGTTGGAGATGCCGTTTGTGGTGGCCACTATCATGGGGCCGGGTATGGCCGTCGATGGTATCTGGACCGTTATCTGGGTGTCGCTCCAGGCAGTCACGTTGAGCTCCTGTCCGCTTAAGGAGACTGTGGAGTGGCCCTGCTCGGAGCCGAAGTTGTACCCGTCGATGACGTAGGGTGTCGTTGTGTCCGCCCCGCCGCCGTGACCATGGTTTTCGTCATGGTGGCTATCCATCTCGTCATCGTGGTCGTCCTTGCCGTTATCGTCTTTATCTTTGTGTTTGCCGCCTTTGTATCCTGCCTTGTCTTTCGCTTTGTGTTTTGAGTGTTTTTTCTTCTTTTTCTTCTTCTTCTCGCCTACGAACTGTATTTTAAGGCCGTCCGTTCCGTTATAGACGGCGTTTTTGATCTCGCCGCCTTCAGGCCCGTAGTTCTTGACCACCGCTCCGCCTCCTCCTATTACAGGGGCGTCCGCCGGCAGGACCGCCGCTCCTTCCAGCCCGCCCGTAAAGGCTGTGGGCAGAAGCGACCAGTCGGCCTCGAACTTGAACCGGCCCTGGCCGAAGGTGTAGTTGAGGGCCATGGGCACGTAGTCGCTGTTGTAACCGGGAAGGGCAGGGTCGTTTCCGAGGTAGATGTGCACACCTGGCGCGGCGCGCCTCTCAACCTCGGGTTTCTGACCGAGCACCTCATCGACAGGGCATGGCCGCACTCCCGGCGTATCCCAGAGTTCAGGAGGCGCCTCCGGCGTATAGCAGTAGGGGTGGCCCATGAAGCCCTGCCCGAGCCTGTAGCCAAGATGGTCGTATATGCCCACCGGGGCGCCGGGAATGCCCTGCTTCTCCATCCAGAGTATGCTCTGATGGAAGTTGTCGATGAATACGTCGTCGAAGACGCCGCCCTCTATCTCTCCGGCGAGGGCTACCTGTGTGCTGGCGCCGAAGTCAACGTCGTTCCTTTGTCCGCCGACGACGGTTATGGTCTGTATGTCCGGTGTGGCGGGTGAGAAGCCGTTGGGCAGAACCACTTCTACCTGGTACGTTCCGGGCGCCACGCCCCTGAACTCGAATTGACCGAGCCTCGGGCCCTTGAAGATGCCGCCCCACTCGTCCACCTCTAAATCGCCCTTCTTATAGGTCGGCGTTATTCCGTCGGGGCAGAATTCATCGGCTTCGACAAACTCCTTGGCCGTGTAAGGCTGTATATGCCCCTGGGGCCCGGCGACGTCCTCGCTAAAGGAGCCCGTCGTCGTGGTGGCCACGACTGTGCTTGCGAGGCCGGTAGTGATGTCGATTGGGCCGTTCCTCAGGTTTATTGTCACGCCGGTAAGGAGCCTGTCCTCTCCCTCGTCGAGTGTGCCGTTACCTTGCCATGAACTGGTGGCGGCGTCGTAGGAGAGGTGGTCGTTAAATACCGAGCCTATGATGTACCCCTCGTCCGCCGGTATCTCCTCGACGTGGAGGTTGGCCCTGTAGTTGGCCGTAAACCACCCGATGTCCTGATTACTCCCGTCGTAGGAGTTGCATATCAGCGCCGGTTGGGGCGAGGTGTCGGCCGGGTCGATATGGCATATCTCCTCCATAACGCCCCTCAGGTTCGAGGGGAGTGTATGGTAGTCAACGTCGAGATGCCCCATCACCTCCACCTCAGCGAGGTTGTCGAAGAGATAAAAGCCGTCACCATTATCCGCGTCATTGGCCGTCGTCGTAGTCTTCCATACGGAGCCGCTCTTCAGACGCAAGTTCAGCTTCGCTCCGTTTACCGGCAGGCCCGTGGTGTCGTTTATGACAAAACCGTTGGCCCGCCCGAAGAAGCGGGGTATGGCGAGGTCCGCCCCGGTGACGTCGGTGGAGGGCTGAACCGTTACCTGCAGCTCCTGCCAGATGAAGTCAATGGGATAGTCGCTCGTGAATATCTTGTATTTGCCCGGAGGCACGTTGTCGAAGTGGTACTCACCCGTTACGGGGTCGGCGAAGGCCGTGGCCACAACGTGTGGGGCGGCCGTGTCCTTTTCCCAGAGGACGACGAAGCCGTCCTTCATTTTGATGTTAGGCCAGACGCAGTCCTCTCCCGGGTTGAGCGAGTCCTCCCTGCCCAGGTCCGGGTCGTATCCGGTCGTGTAATCAAGGCAGAGCGTCCCCTCTGTGGCGTATGAGCATACCTGGGGGACCTCATGGACGTCTATAACCTCAAAGGGGTCGGTGCCGTCGGCGTCCCAGAGCGTGCCGCTTATGGTGGCGGTCTCGTCTATGGGGTTAGTCTCTGTAGCTACGAAGGGGGGGAGCTGGCCGAGGTTCTCAGCGAAGCCGAACCAGGCTATGTAGGCCCCGAGCTCCGTTCCGGGGTCGTTAGGCCGGAGTATGACCTCCCAGCACTGTGAGCCCTCTTCGCTCGTCATGTGGAGCCAGTCCGCTGTGTGCGGGTCGACCTCGCAGTTCATGACGGGGTTGCCGAGGCTGTCGGTGCCCACTGATGAGCCCGGAGGCACCGCCATTACGTAATATTCGCCGGGCTTCAAGCCCGTAAAGTAATATAGGCCGTCCAGGTCCGGGCCGAACATGGCGGGCATGTCGGCTTCGGTCTGCGTGCCTGATTCTCCCGTGGCCGCCCAGTTGCCATCTTCGTCGAAGACGTAAAAACGCACGCCGGCGAGGGCGGGGTCATCGGGGTAGTCGTCCTCGCTGTTTACGTATTTATCGTTGAAAGCGTAAACGAGGAGGTTGGCCGTGGGGAGCTCTCCTGCGGCGTCCCTGGGGGGCAGGAAGGCGTCCTGCTCAAAATCGGTGGCCAGGATTGTGCCCGCGAGAATATCCGCGGCCGCACTTGCCGGAATGGTAAACTCACGGCTCGTCACGTCATGGCCGGGGGCGCCGAACATGACGACATACTCTTCGTCCTCAGTTACAAAGGCCTCATAGGTGTTAGAGCCGGGTGTGACCGAGGCGTAGCACTCAACGGGGCCTCCGTGGTGCATGTTCTGTACCATGACCGTGGCGTCGTTAATAGCCCCGGCCCCGGGGGCCGGTAAGCCCTCGCCGGTAGTGGCGTCCGTTCCTCCCGTATAAATAGAACCGTATATACGGACTGTCGTGGCGCCGGCGGCGTCGGCGTCAGCCTGCGTGGGATAACAGGCCGCGCGTACGCTACCGGCGGCGAGAAAGACTACCATGGCCGCGAGCAACGCGAACATCCACGGCAGCTTAATGCCTGGATAATGGGCATTTGTCTTCATCCGTCTCTCCTTAGGTTTAATTATGATGGGTTTATAGGTGCTTGATGTTGTCTGTGATTTATATTGAAATGACAATAATGACGGAACAATATAGGGTGTTGCCGCCTGCCATCCAGAAAAGTGTTCCCTGTCCGCCGTTCGGAAAGCGATAACGTGCCGCGAGGCTGTCTTAACGGACCTTACCCTTAACTTATGGAGCCGGAAAAACGCACTCTATCCGGCGCGTTAATCCGCAAAACGTTTTCAGAACTTTACCTTATTATAACTAATACTATAATAAAAACTATAAGGTTTGCGCATAACATTAGCACAGGATATAGCATCTGTCAAGAAAAAAATTAAACGGGTGGTTTTTTTAGGCCTCTCCACATAGGGAAACCCTAAAGGAAAGACACGCTAAGTTACTATCTTTGAAGGACTTTTTAAGTATTAATGAAAGTTGTGGGATTATTTTGCGATGATTTTTATGTCTATGATATACTCTATTGCACACATCAACAAAAATTTGACAGATCTCTTTAAGTTTTGTCTTTTTGTGATAAATACGACGGACTTCATACCCTTGATTGTTTACTGTTTCGGTTCGGGATGATGCAATAAACCCAGGCCTTTGATATTGGACTGTCTTGGCGATTTTCATCTTATTTTTAGCGTGGTTGTAATCATTGTTAAGGTTGTAGATTATTGAGCCACCTTTCGTCACATGGATTAAATAAGGCGTTCAGTGGGGTTGAAGGGCATCAAAAATGATCTGGATTTTGCAGGGAAGGTGCTTTCATGAGACCAAAGCGCCTGTAAGAACTTCGTGGAGGAGTACACTGACTGGGTGCTGTACAGGGTCCGGGAACTCATGAAGACCACTGCAGTTGCCCGGCTAATAAATACCTGTGTACTTTACTTGGTTTGAAAAGGCGAAGAAAGGCTGGCTCGCACTCCCCGGATGACAGGATCAGATGCGACGAGCGCATGGATTCTACGACGAGTTCGGTAATGTCCTCTCCGACACCAACCCCGGGTTCCAGCCCTTCGGGTTCGCTGGCGGGATATATGATCAGGATACGGGCCTCGTGAGGTTCGGGGCGAGGGACTACGGCCCGGAGACGGGCAGATGGACG
>JBHHVI010000029.1:0-22587 GCA_046754225.1 Thermodesulfobacteriota bacterium
GCATTAAGATAGCCGTTGTGGGGATAGGCAACTGCGCCAGTTCGCTCATCCAGGGGTTCCATTATTACAGGGACAAGGGACCCGGAGACGCATCGGGGCTTATGCACTGGGAGATCGGCGGGTACAAACCCTCTGACATAGATGTGGTCGTCGCCTTTGATATAGACCGGCGGAAGGTCGGCGTGGACCTCGCCGAGGCCATATTCGCCGAGCCCAACTGCACTAAAGTCTTCTGCGGGGATGTGCCCGCAACGGGCGTCAAGGTCCTCATGGGCCGCGTAATGGACGGCTTTCCCGCACATATGGAGGAGTACCCGGAAAAGGACAGGTTCGTAAAGTCCTCTGAACCAGAGCCTGAAGAAGCGGCGGTGGTCGCGCTTTTAAAGGAATCCGGCGCCGAGATCCTATTAAACTACCTTCCCGTGGGCGCCGAGGAGGCCACCCGTTTTTACGCGGGGTGCGCTCTCAAGGCCGGCCTCGGGTTCGTCAATAACATTCCGGTTTTTATCGCCAGCGACCCGGAGTGGGCGCTGCGCTTCGAGGAAAAGAACCTCCCCATTATAGGCGATGATATAAAGGCGCAGCTCGGCGCCACCATCACCCACAGGATGTTGACGAGCCTCTTCAAGAAACGGGGCGTAAAACTTGAGAGGACGTACCAGCTGAACACCGGCGGAAACACCGATTTTCTCAACATGCTGAACCACGCGAGGCTCGCCTC
This sequence comes from Thermodesulfobacteriota bacterium, assembly GCA_046754225.1. Classification (GTDB taxonomy): domain Bacteria; phylum Desulfobacterota; class GWC2-55-46; order GWC2-55-46; family JADFVP01; genus BTQV01. The sequence goes on from JBHHVI010000029.1 coordinate 722, forward strand.
AAAGAAGGTCTCCAAGACCGAGGCCGTGCAGTCCGTGGCGGGGGACCGTCTTGAAGACGAGAACATACACGTGGGGCCCAGCGATTACGTCCCCTGGCAGAAGGACAATAAACTGTGCTTCATAAGGATGGAGGGCAAACTCTTCGGGGACGTTCCCATGAACATAGAGCTCCGTCTCTCCGTCGAGGACTCTCCCAATTCGGCGGGGGTGGTAATAGACGCCGTCCGCTGCTGCAAGCTCGCCCTTGAGCGCGGCGAAGGGGGAGTGCTCTATCCGCCGTCGGCCTATTTGATGAAGCACCCTCCCGTCCAGTATAACGACGACGAGGCTTACAGGATGACCGAGGCCTTTATTGACGGGACCTGGAGGGCAAAGAAGAAGACGGATAGGGCAAGTCTTAAAAAAAGAAAGCAGTTTTCAGCGTAAGGGCCGATCAAGGGGCTCGCCTTTTAGCCTCGGCGCTCTTTAAAATAAAGACCTTCAGGGTTTATAACTTTAAGACCCCGGCAAAAACACTGCCGGGGTCTTCTATTATTACTTAAGAGCGGGCAACTTGAATTGTTTCGCGAAGCAAAAGGGAAGGCCCCCTTGCGAAAACGGGACCCTGGGGTCAGGGTCCGGGCTTATCGTTGCTGGCGCTCCTGTTTACGGCCTTTTCCTTTAGACCCTTTACGAGATCCTCGTAGGAGGACTGCCTTATTATCTTGTTAAACTGGGTACGGTAATTGCTCACGAGGCTTACCCCCTCTATAACGATATCATACACGACCCACACGCCGCCCTTTTTCATAAGCCTGTAATTTATGGGCACGACGAGCCCCTTTCTGGTGAGGACATTGGTCTTGACCTCGACCTTGTTCCCAGCCTTTCTTTCACCATAGTAGCGCACCTTGGCGTCGCTGTTCATCTCTATCTTGTCCATGTAGGAATTCTCAAGGAGGTCGCTGAAGAGGGCGACGAACTCCTTACGCTCGGCGTCCGTCCTCTTTAACCAGTGTCTCGCCAGCGAGCGTTTCGACATCTCGGCGAAGTCCAAAGTCTTTTTTATGGCGGCCCGGAGCTTCTCCCTTTTCAGGGCTTCCTTTTCAGGCCCCTTTAAGGAAGGGTCGTTTAAGACCTTGAAGGCCCCGTCGATAGTCGCCTTCAAAATATCCGTTACTTCAGAGGCATGGACAGCCGCGGCGTTAAAGAACAGCGGCAGCAGGACAAGAACCATTATGACCTTCAGTTTCGACTTCATGACGGTTTACCTCTATGTACAGGTTTAAGGTTTATTCCTTGACGGCGTTCTCCCGGTGCTGATGATAGGCGTTTCTTATGAATACGTAGGGGTCGAGGGAGTCTCTTTTTATGTGCTCGTAAATACCTATATTGAGCGAAGTTTCGTTCACCCTGCCGTAGATGTCGATACCCGCGGATACGGCGCGGTCCTCGGGGAATAGATAGGTGAGCGGGTTCAAGAAGAGATCTCCCACCATCCCCACTGTATCCCTTATACTCGAAGGGCCGAAGAGAGGCCAGTTAATGTAGACGCCGGGGCCGAGGCCGTAAAAACCGAGGGTCTGGCCGAAGTCCTCCTTGTGGAGGTAGAGATGGAACCATTTCTCAGCCGGGTCGGAGAACCCGGCAACCCCCACGGTGGTATTGATGACGAAGCGGGCCATTTCAATTCCAGCGTACTTGAATTTGAACTGAAGGACGTCGTTTACGAAACGCATGGGCATGGCCAGGTTCGTAAAGAACCTCCTCACCCCCACCCTCGCCTTTTCAGGCACCACAAACCCGTATCCAACGGATATGGGCCTGAATATCCAGAAGTAGAGTTTGTCGTTTATGTAAAAGGTCCCGCGGTTGAACGGCTCTATGGGGTCTGCGATGAGGAGTATTTCTTCCTCGAATTCATCGGCGAACTCAAGGACTTCCTCTGCGCCCATGGTTTCGTGGTCACCGGTTGGCGCTAAGTCCTCGGCCAGGACAATGCTCCGGCCGCTACCTTGAAAAGCCCACTCTGAGAGGGTTTTGTTAAAAGCGGCGCGCCAATAGGTCTCCTCCTCACGGAGGTCAACCACGCCTTTTGCGCCCGAAAAGCCGCTTACAAGCGGCGGCGGTGAGCTATCTTCAGCCCCGGCGCTGAGGGCGGTCGCGGGCGCGACAACGAGTAAAACAATAAGAAGCCATTTAAGCACTTTCAAGCCCCCGTCGCCTGAAAAAACCGCCTTACTCTTTACGAGTTTTCGGAGGCCGTCCTGAGAGAAAATGCCCTGTGCTTTCATACCCATCCCTCCTATTTAAGGCTGTAAATATATTTACTTATAAGCTCCTCAATGCTTACCGATGATTCCGTATCGCTGACAGTAGCCCCGTCCTCAAGCGCCACCTCAGAGCCGCCGGGCACCACCTTTACGAATTTTTCCCCTATAAGGCCGCTCGTCCTTACGGCGAAGATGGAGTCGTCGGGCAGCTTTACCTCCGGGTCTATCTTCAGCCGTACCAGTGACGCGAAGTCCTTAAGTTCAATCTTTTCGACCCTGCCCATCTTCACGCCGGCTATCTCCACATTCGCGCCCTCCTGGAGACCTGCGGTGGTGTCGAAGACCGCATAGACAGTATATCCCCTGCCGGTGAAGAGCCCCACGTTCCCGAGACTTACCGCGAGATACACCATCGCCGCGATTCCCACGACCACGAAGATTCCCACCAGTAGCTCGATCGTGTGCTTTTTCATTAATTACCCCCCGTCTATCTCAGATATTTTTTATTACTCCAACCCGCCGCGCCGGCCCTCGCTTTAGACCGGCTATATCCATCCCCTCAACCGGTAAAGCTGTCTGGAACCCTCGATGCTGGTCTTGAAAAATTCCTGCACCTCCGGTTTTTCAGACCTTACTATCTCCTCCGGCGACGAGACCTCGATTATTCTGCCCTCATGGAGTAGCGCCACATGGTCGGAGATCTTCAAGACCTCCCTTACGTTATGGCTTACGACGATATCGGTGCACTGGACCATCTCCCTGCACTGCATCATCAACTGGTGTATCGATTTCTCAACTATGGGGTCGAGACCCGTAGTGGGCTCGTCAAAAAATATATATTCTGGGCTCATGATAATAACCCTGGCGAGGCCAACCCTTTTTTTCATGCCGCCGCTAATCTCGTCGGGATACTTATCCCCCATGCCGGCCATGCCAATACGGTCAAGTATGCTCGTGACCATCTTTAATATTTCGTCCTCACCGAGCTCGGTAAGCTCTCTAAGGGGGAAGGCCAGGTTATCGAGCACGGTAAGCGAATCAAAGAGCGCGGCCCCCTGAAAGACCATGCCGAACTTCCTCTTCACCTTGTCGAGGGCCGAGCCCCTGAGCTTTGTAATATCAACGCCGTCCACGTATATCTCGCCGCTGTCGGGCTTTAGAAGCCCCACGAGGTGCTTCAGGAGGACGCTCTTTCCACCGCCGCTTCGGCCTATTATGGTGGTTATCTCGCCCTTGGGTATCTCGAGGTTTACGCCCCTCAAGACCTCCTGGCCGTTAAAGGTTTTTTCCAGGTTTACGACCCGTATCATTTTTCAAGCCTCCGGCGTCCCTGCTTCTCTTACGGCCTCCAAACACCTCCGAGGGCCGTCATGCGCGATCTCATCACATAACTCTTACCACCGGAAGGTCCCCTTACAGGAGCACCGAGGTAAGGAAATAGTCCCACACGAATATAAGGACCGAAGAGAGCACCACCGCCTCAGTCGTGGCCTTGCTAACTCCCTTTGCCCCTCGCTCGCAGAAATAACCCTTATAGCAGCTTACCCACGCGAGTATCAGTCCGAAGATAAGAGACTTTACAAACCCCCCGTAAACGTCCTTAAAGACAACCCCGGCGGCTATCTCGTGCAAATAGCTCCCGGAACTTACGCCGAGAATATTGACTCCGATGAGATAACCTGTGAATATCCCGATAACGTCGAAGATGCCCACAAGCAGAGGCAGCACCAGAATTCCGGCGAGTATCTTCGGGACGATAAGGAATTTGAAGGGGTTCAGCGTCATAACGTCGAGGGCGTCTATCTGCTCTGAAATCTGCATTATCCCTATCTCGGCGGCCATGGCTGAACCGGCCCTCGCCGCCACCATGATGGCGCCGAGCACCGGGCCGAGCTCCCTTACGAGGCTCAAAGACACGGTGGAGCCGAGAAGCGCCTCGGAGCCGAAACCCTTCAACGCGTAATAACCCTGAAGGGCGAGCACCATACCGGCGAAGGCCGCGATCAAGACTATGACAAAGAGGGAACGGACCCCGACTACGTACATCTCCTTAACGACGTGTCCAAGCCTCAAGGGAGGGGTAAAGACGAGGAGAAAGAACCGGAAGAGAAAAATCACCATCCGCCCCATCTCTCTCAGGCAAAGTATGGTCCACCTGCCTATTTCCACGAAAAACCGCATATTTTAAATTATACACCGTAACGATTGAATAAGTTGGGTATTTATCCGACCGTAACCGCCATGACCCTTCAGCCTCACCGGCGGCTCCGGTTTAACTTATGTAAAAATCGTATCCTATGAGCGAAAGCAAAGATGTAATGGCTATTACAAACCGGGCGGTTTTTTCAGGATGGGTGCCTCTATAAAAAAAAGCTTTACCGGTGGCGCGCATACCGGAAGCGTCGCGGGTCTGAAATTAATCTTCCCTCCCGGACTCGTTAACTTATACCTTAAAATCTTTTCCATTTCATCACTTTTTTTTAAATCCCTCTCTTCCCTTTTCCTTTTTCCTTTTTCTCGTCGGACGGGGACGGCAATTTCGCCAGCGCCTCTGAAAGCATTTTCACCCTGTGGCGCCCGAGATAACAATGGACATAGAGTTTTTTGTCTCCCGCCGAGAGTATATAGCCGACCACCCGTTCTATCTGCCTCTTATTCTCTGCCGCCGAAAGGTTCAAAAAGTCCATGGGGAAGTTCTCGAAGGACATGCCGTATTTTTTCGCCACCGCCTTCTCCTTTTCAACGAAACCACCCTCAATGGTTGAGGCGGGGTCCATCAGGCTCACCAATACGTCGACGCCCACATGATACCTTAGTTTCCTGAACTCCTCCTCGGTGGGATAGGGGCCTATAATCACGTTCTCCATGACGGGCCTGACCTCCCCCCTCACGAACCTCAAGGGGTAACTCGCCGGCCTGAAGGCGCTGAAGAGGCCGTACGCGAACAGGGCTATGAAGAAAAGACTTACAAGCCAGACCTTTTTTTCGGTATTCAAACAACCCTCCTAAAAAAGATAGTTTATGCCAAGTTTGTACGACTCGTACCTGAAGCCCGATGTGGACTCAAGGGCGGACCTGCTGAATTTGTAACTCAGGTCCACGTTAATATTGTCCGTTATGTGGGCAATGGCCTGAATGTAGAACCTTGAGAGGTATTCGCTCTTGGAGCTGTAACTCTGGAGGCCAGCTTCGGCCTCGCCCCTGTATTCGAGCCGTCCGTTGAATACTTTGCCTTTCACCTCAAGGTAAAGAGTATTTGAGATAAAATTGCCGGGGTCAAAATAGCCGCTGTTCAGGTCTTTGTCAAAGGCCCTGTAGTCGAGCCTGTAGCCCCCGGTCAGCGCCGGGTTCTTTCCAAAGTAACGTAAGAGTCTGTGGACCTTCAGGGAAAAACCTTGCCTTGAGTTGCCGTCGGAATAATCCCCGTAGGAGGCCGCGGCCCCAAAGGCCGCGAAACCGGCATCGTAGGCGAGGTGAGCTGAAAACCCGTCGACCCTTATATTATTGCGTATCAATTGGGCCGTGTCCAGAAGGGGCGAATGGCTGTATGAGAGCCCCGCCCGGAGGCGTTTGGTGAAGACCCTTCTAACCGAAAGACCTCCGGCCATGTGGGAAGTGGGGTTTGAGGGCGTGTCTATGCTCACGAGGGCAAGCCTTGCCTTGAGGGTGGTCTTCTTATCAAGTCCGCGAGAAGTGAGTCCACCGGTAAGGACCTTGGCCCTTGACCTGTCATCAAACCTGTCCGCCTCGAAGACCGAATAGTCGAGGTCGAACTTAAGCTTATGACCCCCGGTAAAAAAGGCGTGGGTCTTAAATACCTTTAAATGGTTACTGTCCGAGTCGTCGGCGTCGGTATAGTAAAAGGAAACCTTCGGCCCCCTTGCGCTCCTGAGCCTTTTCTCAAGCCCTTTCGCCTCCCTGTTGGAGGGGTCGATGGAACGAATCTGCCTCGTCTTCTTCAAGGCCTCCCGCGTCTCCCCCTTCCACCAGAGCACTGTGGCGAGCCCAAGAGTAGCGCCGGTGTTTCCCGGGTCTTCGGCGAGGATGCCCTTATAAACCGCGATAGAGCCGTCGTAGTCACCCTTCCATGCCAGGACCTTCGCAAGGCCTGCCCCCGCCTCCCTGTCAGAGGGGTTTCGGTCGAGAACTTTCTTATACTCCTCTATCGATTCCCCGTATCTGCCGGCCCAGCCAAGTGTCCTCGCCAGCCCTATGCGCGCGCCCCTGTTTTGGGGCGCTTCTTCAAGCGCCTCTCTATATAATCCTATGGATTCTCCGTACCTTTTACTCCGGGCGAGTGCCGTGGCCGCTTCCGTCTTAAGCCTCACCCTTTCAGCGCCGCCAGAAAGCCCGGCCGCCCTTTGAAAGAGGCGAGCCGCTTCGGCGTAGCGCCCCCTTGATTTAAGAAGACGGCCAAGGCCTATAAGGGCGTCCCTGTTTTCCGGCTCGCCTTTAAGCACCTCTCTAAAAACCCTCTCCGCCCCCTTCGAGTCGCCCCGCTCTTTTAAGACGCGGGCGCCGCGGAGCGAAACCCCGGAATCCGCCACGCTCTGAGGGATTATCAGCAGGGACAAAACCAGAATCATAGCCAATGCAGAGAAAAATCTCATTAAAGAGTGTGCCCCTTGTCTGATTTTTTATGACCCCACTTGAAACCGCTCTTCTCCACGTGCTCCCACTTCCTCTTGCCGAAGATTTTTTTCAGTACAGCCTGAGTGCGCCAGAAACTGTTTATCTGCCTGTAGCCGAAGTTCTCTATGACCCCGTAAAGAAGGAGTATGAGGAAGTCCCTGCCGCGGGGATACCTTCTGTAGGACATCTCTTCAAGGAGTATGCTCCCCGTGGAAAGGAGCACGCCCAGAAGTATCGCCATCGTCAGAAAGAGCATGAAAAATCTTTCATCGACAACGCCCAAGAAGAAGCAGGCCGTCACAATCCCGTAACCGCCGATCTCTATGACGGGCCCAAGGAATTCTATTACGAGCTGATAGGGCAGCGCGAAGAGCCCGATCCTCCCGTACTTCGGGTTAAAGAGCATACTGCGATGCCGGAATATGGACTCTCCAAGCCCCATGTGCCACCTGCGACGCTGCCTGGCGAGCATGGTGAGGGTCTGCGGGGCCTCGGTCCAGCAGATGGGGTCGGGCACGAATAGTATCCTGTATTTTTCCTTTGAATCAATCATATGTTTATGGAGGCTCAGGACGAGGTCGAAGTCCTCTGTCACCGTCTCTTTACTATATCCGCCAACGGCCATGACCGCCCTTTTCTGGAACATGGAAAAGGTGCCGGAGATTATTATAAGCGAGTTTATCGCGCTCCATCCGGCCCTTCCGAAGAGGAAACTCCTTACGTACTCGACGACCTGGAACCTTGAGAGGCTGTCCCCCGGCAGTTTAAGCTCGATGAGCCTTCCGTCGCGCATAATGCTTCCGTTCAAGATCCTGACTATACCCCCGTTGGCGATTATCGTTTCGGGGTTCTCGACTATCGTCCTCATGAGCCTTATAATCGCCTTATCCTCGAGTATGGAATCGGCGTCTACTGAGCAAAAATAGGGCGAACGTGAGACGTTGATGCCCACATTCAAGGAGTCGGCCTTTCCGGCGTGGACCTTGTCCACCACCGTAAGGTTGGGTATGTCCGGACTCACATAAAACCCCGCCACCTCGGCGGTCCTTACAATAGGGCGGTAAACGAGATCTATCTTTTCGAGCCCAAAACCATATATGAGCCTTTTAAGCGTAGAGTCCCCTGAGCCGTCGTTTATGACTATTACCTCGTAGGAGGGGTAATCGAGCCTCAAGAGCGCTTTTACCGTATCTACTATGTTGTCTTCTTCGTTGTACGCGGCTATAAGCACGCTCACGGGCTGGGCAAGGGCGGGGTGCATCGTTTCCTGGTATCTCCCGTACCTCAATTTCCTCAAGTGTCTCACGATGACCATTGTGGCCGCAATGAGAAGGATGAGGTAAACGAGATTGGCCGCCCCGAAATAAATAAGAACGCCGTAATTAAACCAGTCTACTATGGAAGGAATTATATAGTTCATTTTAAAGGTTTCGCCGCGGGGCCCGCTATTGAGCCCTTACGTGGAGGATTGTAGCGCTTCAAGCGCCTTCTCGGCCGCCTCTCTTACCCCCGCGTCAACCTCCCTGTCTATTGTATTGGTTATGACCTCAAGAGCCGGGGCGCCGCCGGCCCTTCTCAAGACCCCTATTATACGTTTCCTTATTTCCGGGCCTTCCCTTTCCATGGCGTTAACAATGGGAGAGAGGGCGCCGTTTATTATAACCGCGTGGAGCGTCCGCTCGGACTCTCTCCGGGCCTCTTCCCTTTTTTCCCCGAGGCCTTCTATTATGCGCCTTATCATACCGATACGCTGAAGCTCCTCAAGGACCTGCTCCCTCGCGTACCTGTCATGGTTGTTTAAAAGCACGTCGGTAAGAGCCGGCAGCGCGTCCTCCTCCATATGACCGAGGGCCTCAGCCGCGGCGCGTCTCACCTGCCAGTTTGAATCGAGAAGTTTTCCTTTTACGACCTCGATCGATTCCGGGGCGCCGATAAGGCCCAGCGCCCTTACGGTATGAAGCCTTACAAGCCAGTAAGGGTCGCCGGCAAGCTCCAAAAGGTCCCTGACTGCCGCGGGATTCGCGAGGTTTCCCAGACCCCTGGCGGCCTTGGCCCTGATATCCGGTTCCGGGTCTTTAAGGGCGGCCAAGAGGTCTTCAAATACGGAAGGGTCTTTTATGTCTCCAAGGATATTTACTACGGCGGCCCTTATCCTCCATGCCGGGTTTTTAAGTTCCGGGCGGAGAAACTGCACCGATAGGGGCCCGAAGGACAGGATAGCGGACTTGACTATCCTTAATGAGACCTCCTCATAATCATCGATACCGCGTTTAAAACTCTCTATTATCGCCGGCAGGGCCTTTTCATCCCCTATAAGCCCGAGGGCGTAAATTGACATATTATGTACGTCCCTGAAACCGTCATCAAGTGCGCTTATGAGCGCGGGGACGGCACGACCGCACCTGACGGCGCCGAGCCTCTCCGCGGCAAGCGCCCTCTCCCAATCCTTTCCGTTTTTGAGCCTGTCAAGATAGTCATCCACATAGCCGAGGAGCTCGAACAAACCATATATCTTTTCGTACCTGCCCTTTTGAGCATCTGCAACGGCGCTGAGAAGCGCCTCCTCAACGGCGGTCCAGTCCGTGGAGCCATGCTCGGTTTTAAGCTCACCGACAGAGCGCGGAGAAGGGTCGTCAATGAACGAGTCCACGATAGGGCCGTACTTCACACGACTCCCGTCAAGCCGGTCGTAAGCCCTTTTACGGAAGTATCTCCTGAGGGCTGCGAATAAAAAAATGAAAATTGTAAGGGAAAGGATAACGGCTATGACAATAGTTAAAAGGAGGCGGGTCACTATAGCGGCTCGTTTTTAAGATAGAAGAAAATTTTACACCCCGGGTCTAAAAAAACAGACGTTCCTGCGCGTATTCTCTCATCCATGCTTTACAAAAAGCCGGGACAAAAAGTTTCATAGAATGATAATATATTTCTCCTTTAAAATCAAGGTATTTAACAACACTCCCGGCGAAAACCCTTTATTCACGGGTTGTCCGGGCGAAAGGGTTGAAGGGCTTGGAGGGGTAAGGAGGAAGGGGCTTCGAAAAAGGGGGCCGTGAAAAAATTTACGGCCCCCTTTTTCGCCGCGGGAATGAACTGCCCGGCTTTAAGCGGCGGGGCATCAAAACCGGATGAGGTTACGCGCGTCCTTTGTTATGGATGCGGGAGGTGGTCCATCTGAAAAAATTCAAGGCTTTCAATGTCTCGTCTTTTTGCCGCCGCCGTGGTGGCCGCCGTGAAGCCCGCCTCTCAAGAGGCCGAGGTCAAAGGACGCACGCTGGACCGATGTAAGGACCTTCCGCATATCCACAATGTGGGAGTATTTCGCCTTCATTATCTTCTCCTTCAGGCCCACTACCTCTTTTATCTTTTTGTTTATCGCCCCGGTATCGGGATTTTCCGCCGTGACAAGGCCGTTGAGCTCCGCCTTCTTGAGCATCAGTTCCGCCTTTATTGTGTTCACCTCCCTTGCAAGCCCGAGGTGCAACCTGTCTATTGCCGCCTTCTGCTTGTCCGTCAGGGTATCCCGCCAGCCTTTGGAAAACATATGTTTCCCGCCGTGGTGGCCTTCAACCCCGGCCCGGCACTTGTACTTGCCGTAGGCCTTATCAGCCATAGAAGGCGTGGCCAATATAAAGGGCAGGGAAACTATAAATACCGCCAAAACCTTGCTGATTGCTTTCATAGCCTGACTCCTTTAGTCTCAGGTGTTGTTAAAAATACTGACTGAAATGCCGGCCTTTTAACGGCTAAAATAGAATTATATAACCAATTTTAAAAATATCAACCCGGGGGGTGCAAGGGATAAAACGAGGGCCGCGGTTTTGCCGCGGCCCTCGCGCTTGCAGGGTGAGTTTTTAAGACGAGGAGGGTCGTCTTCTATCTAAGTACCATTGTTATCTCACCGCTGCTCACATAAACTCTCTTTGCAACCGCCGGACCTTCGTCTATCTCGCGCTCACCCGTCATGGCAACGCGGCCGCCGCATACGCTGTAGTCAACAACCCTGGAGATATTCCTTTGCCCGTTCCCTTCCACACGGCGGCTGATGCTGACAGAGTTGCAGCCCGAAAGACCTGACTTTTTATATGTACCGTAATACCTTGTTCCGCCATTGGGTTTCACGAAGTTTGTTTTCAAAAGGGCGAGCTCGAGGGCCGTATTTTCGAGGAAGACGGCTTCGTCAAGAGGTCTTCTCACCAGGCTCGCTATCCTCAACTTCTCTTTCGCCTCGTCCCTGGCATAGTTCACGGATTCGAGTCCCACTTTGTTTCTTATCTCAGCCACTTCGGCGTTGCCCGTTAAGAAGCTGTAGTTTTTAAGGATACGGAATTTCGAGTCGCCCTCACAGGAAATATACCACGCGCCGCCTGCGCCGTTTAAAAGGATGTGGTCAAAGGCCTCGACGGCCCCCACCCTTGTGAGCCTCTTAAAACTACCGTACTGCTTGGGTATTACAAAGGTCATGGCGCCGCCCTTTTTCCTGCAGACCGCGTAGGCGTGCTGGAAGGTATCGACAGCCGAATAACCGTGCCTGTCCGTATTGAGGATATCCTCCCTCAATTTAATCACCCCGTCCTTTAAGCCCGCCACCCTCGCAAAGCCCGGCACAACCGGATTCTTATACACAAAAGGTTCGGGGGAGTGTTCTATCAGATAGGCCCTTTGATTCAGACCCTTTTCTCCGGAATACCGCTTTACAACCCTCGAGTCTCTGGTGAAGGAGATAGCGTGAGATTTGGCGATAACAAAAGAATGGGTGTCGTCTACCGTATAAAGCGCCTTGATTGTATCTCTCTTTACAAGACCTTCCCTTAAACCTGCGCCTCTCGCCTCGGTCATGTAAGGATAGGCGAGCAAAAGAGCCGCAATCACTAATATGATCCTCATCAGTCTGTTCTTCATTTCAACACCTCCTCGTAATTATGTTTCAAAAGTCTTTTTACATCCCCTTAAAACGCATAAGCCGTGCCAGGCCGGGGCGCCGCGCAAACCCTTTGAAATCTAATAATTTTTTTAATCACGGGCCTTAAGGGGAGTAGCGGCGGTGTGCGGTTTTGTCTTTTAATCGGGTAAAGGAAGGTTGAAAAAACAGATTTATTCTTGAAATACAAGTGCTTGGGGCTGAGAACGAAAACCGCACATGGTGTGCGGTTACGCCGCATATATTTTTCTTAACAAAAACTGTTGACATTTCAATGGATATCATTATAATCCGTCATCTTAAGCGGCAATTAAAATACCTGTAAGGAGTACGGTGTGCCAAAGCGAAGGATAAGCAAAAGGCTGCCTTTCAGACACAACATACGTTACGGCCCCACGAACCCGCCTCAGCATATTTCATTTATTACCGATTTTTCGGACACCGGGATTTACATAAAGACAAACAAGGTCTACAGGCCCGGAACAAAGCTCTATATGACTATCGAAATGGGCGATAAGCACTTCGAGGCCGAAGGGGTGGTGGTCTGGGCAAAAAAGGCTCCGCCCCACCTTATGAATATAACAAAAAGCGGTATGGGCATAAGGTTTACAAAAGTGGACCGGGCCCTGATAGAGGATTACAGGGACCGCACGTAGCAGATCCGCTTATTCCCCTTCAAGAACCCCCGTATCAACACCCTTTAATAAAGTCAACCCAGGGCCGCCGGAGCCCTTTTCAATGCTTAAGAAAGCACCTTTCACTTAATAAAACCCCTCTCCTGTGATAATATGAAATAATTCCCGCAAAAGAGAACAACAACATGGCGAAGAGAAGATCAAAGCTTACCGTACCCAACGACCCCAGGTACCTCAAGGGGATAATCTCCTATTGCGAAGAGATATCCCTCATGGCCGGTTTTTCCAAAAAGGAGATTAAAGAGATAACCACGGCGCTGAAAGAGGCCTGCATGAACGTCGTGACTCATGCCTTCAACCCCTACGAGGACGAGTCCTTTGAAATAACCTTTGAGATAGAGAGGGATGGGCTTAAGATAGCCATAGGCGATATGGGGCTTCCTTTTTCTTCCGGGCTCGTGAAAAAAAACAAGGAGACGCCGGGGATGAAGGCCATTGAAGCCAACATTGACGAGGTCCTTTACATAAACAGGGGCAAAGAGGGCAAGGAACTCCAGCTCTTCAAGTACTTAAAAGGCAGGCACGTAGAGGAGATATTTACCGAAGAGGAACTCAAACCCTACGGTGTCTGCCAGATACCGTCAAAAGAGAAAAAACTCTCCATACGCCTCATGAATCCCGAAGAGGCCGTACAGGTCTCAAAGTGCATATACAGGGCCTACAAATACACATACCTGAAAGAAGACCTCTACTTCCCCGAGAGGATTGCGTCGATGAACAAAAGAGGCGATATGATCTCCGCCGTCACGGTAACGGACGGGGGCGAGGTGGTGGGGCATTTCGCCATCCTGCCGAGACCCAACAAGAAGGTCGCCGAAATCGGGGTGGCGGTGGTCGTTCCCGAGTACAGGGGGCGGGGCCTGATGAAAAAGATGCTCGATTTTCTTTTGGAGGAGGGCCGGCAGCGCTCCCTCACGGCCCTTTACGGCAACGCATTTACCATACACGCCCTCAGCCAGAGGACCAACCTCGGGTTCGGTTTCCATGAAACAGCCCTTGAACTCGGCTGGGTGCCTCCGGGATCGATGAAAGTCATGGTGGACAGGGGTCTTAAGGGGGCCGGCAACATCTTAACCTTCTTCAAATACCTTCGGGAGAGCTCGGGGCACGCGGTATTCCTGCCTCCACGCCACAGAACGATGCTCGAAAAGATTTACTCCGGCATGGGCGTGAAAAGGTCTTTTGAAAACCCCTACTTTATATCCTCGGAAAACAACCCATGGGAATCAACGATACACCTTTCCATAAAACCATTTCACAAGTCCGCGGTAATCGAGGTAAAGCAGTACGGCCAGGACCTCGTGAGGAGGATAAAGGCTAAGATGGTGGAGCTGGAAAAAAAGGGGTTTAACGCCATCTTTATCGACCTTGAACTCAAAGACCCCTTTACCCCCGAGGCCACGGCCTGGATCGAGGACCTCGGTTTTTTCTTCTCAGGGCTCCTGCCGGACTTTTCAGAAGGCGACGTGCTGAGGCTCCAGTACTACAACACCGCCATAGAATACGACGAGATCCACACATCTTCCATCTTCGCCGCCGAACTCGTGGATTACATAAAGTCTCTCGACTCCAGGTGGCGCGCCCTCCAATCCCGATAATCTTTTAAATAAAAACTCCGCCTCTCAAAAGACCGGCTGAGAGGGTAGAGCCTTTTTTTTGCGGCTCAGGATTTTTTTAAAGGCGGGCGTCACCCCTTCCACGACACCGATCATCCTCGATGCCTGGTACAACTCTCTCAAGGGAAACCTCGATCGGTGCGCAAAATATACCTTTTTCTTTATAACGTTGCCGTCTCTGTAAAGACCGTCCTTAAAGCCGCCGCCGTATCTCGATTTCGCGAAGGTAAGATTCTTGAAAGGATAGATGGCTTCGCCCGTCTCGTATAAAAACCTGAAGACGTGCTTCATCACGGCGCTGTGCCTGAACCCTCTGTCATCAACATCAAAGAAGGGAGAAAGCCCAAGGGAGAGAACCTCAACACCCTCTTCGCTGAACTTCTTCAGGGCCTCTTTTATGATAAGGGCCCGCGTGCCGCCGTGGGCGCGCTTTCCCATCCTCAATATGCCGGCGCAGTACCCGTAAACACGGCCTTCCCTGTACATGGGGTCGAAAAAGACAAAACCCGTTATCCCTTCAGCGTCCCTTGAGATAAACTTCCTCACGTCGGCCTCGGTCTCGTAAACGGCCTTCCTTGCCATAAACCAGAGTTCCCTGTCGTTAACCGTCCTGGTGGCGAGCCACTCCCTGGAGACCGTCTCGAGCTCGTCCTTAAAAGGCCCTATCTCCCCCACCTCTTCCACGACGGTGCCCGCCTCCAGGGCCCTCCTCATCACCCTCCTCGCCGACTCCTTCGACCTTCCTCCAAAAGTATACCCCTCAACCATAATCTCCGTTTCAACGCCCATCTCATTCACGTAGAATCCCATCTCATGGAGCACCCTGGCGGCCTCGACGGTAACCTGAATAAAAACGGCCCTGGGGAATCTTTTGAGGAAAAGCTCCATAACGCTCCAGAAGTCCTCTGGCCGGCAAAGCGGGTTTGAGAGCACAAAGGCGATGGGTTTCGCAGAAGACGTAAGCGCGTATGGGATATATCCTGTACCGCTGACCACAAAGTGCTCCAGCCCCTCCTGTATGGATGAATAGGCCGACGAGTGGCTCCCGTACGTGGTCAAATATTTTTTAATAAGCTCCGTCATTGTCCGCCATAGAGCGACATAAGGGGCTCCTTTATTAATGCCATCTTCTCGGACCCCTTTTTTTAAAGAGGGACGCATAGGCGTCCCGGAGACTTATATTCACAAAAATCTCTGATATAATAATACCATAAAGCTCTTTAACTATAAAAACAAAAAGGAGGAAGGGAGATGTCGAAATCGGTGAGGGGACTGAAGGATATTTTAAAAAGGGAGGAACGGCTCGTTGAGAAATTGCGCGAAACCATCGCGCTTATGGCCCATAAGGAGTCAAAAGACTTTGTAAAGGGTTTTTTAAAAAACAAGAGGGCCGAGATAAGGGAATACAAGAAGATACTGAAGAGGAGCGAAAAGTGCCCCGCCGTCAAAAAACCGGGGCGGAAATGCAAGGCATAATAAAAACCCCTTTTTTACATGAGGAGGCGAATGATGAAGCAGGGACTTCCGGAATTTTTTGAAAAGGTCAGGGATAAATATCCGGATATATGTGAGAAGTACGAGGCCCTTGGAACGGTCTTGAGCGCATTCCCGGGTTTAGACCTCAAAACGCAGCAACTTGTCAAACTTGGCGTGGCCATCGGCTCGGGCTCCGAGGGCGCCCTGCATTCACACGTAAGGAGGGCCAGAGAGGCCGGGGCCTCGGATGACGAAATCCATCACACTGCGCTTCTCGCCATAACCACCGTCGGCTGGCCGCGGGCAGTAGCCGCGCTTTCATGGATGGACGACATCTTAAATGAGATAAAGGGCGGTTAACAACACCGCCCCTTGCCGCCAAAGTGACCTCCGCCGGCAATTTTTAGCGGACAGGCAGCTACGCCCTCCCTTACCGAAAAGGGGAGGGTTTTTCTCAAGCGCAAAAAACCTTCTAATCTTACTTTAATCTATTGGCAAATATAATCACTCAAAAACCGTTATACAACACCAATCCTTACTTACTCCTTTAAAAACAAAGATATTTACATACTTTGAGCTACGGAGGCTCCATGAAAAAGATTCTTTCCCCTTTAGTCCTTGTATTGATCCTTACCGCCGTCGTCGGAGCAGATAGCGGCTTCGCGGCAAACCCCAACGGCCTCGACTGGGTCACGTGGGACGCCGGGAGAAAGGATTCTTTTATACAGGGGTTTATGGCCGGGAGTAATCACGTTGTCTGGAACAACCTGAAAAAACCGGTTGCATTCGATGAAGAAGAGAGCAGAAGGGTGCTCAAAAAATATTCCCTCATACGAGGGGGAAGGAGTAAAGCCGGATTTGAAATCGACGAGGTTACGTTCTTAAGGGACATGGCGGTCTTTAAGACAATAGACGCCGCAAACGAGGCCATCCTGAAGTACGTTGTCTACAACTCTGTCAGGGAAAAGTTATCCAAAGGGCTCGATGAATTTTACAGAAACAGGCGGAACAGGTCAATAAAGCTTACCGACGCCGTCTTTTTTGTGCAGAAGAGGCTCGCCGGCGCTTCTGAAGAAGAATTAAAGGGCATACTCTCCGAGCTCAGGTCCGTGAACGGGGAAACGCTCTTTGTAAAAGGCGGCAAGATCCGCCGCGCCTCATTCCCCTGACGCCTGAAAACCCGTCCCGTAGAATAATACCAACCAAAGAACGGGCCACTTTCATATCACCTAATATAACTCGGCACTGGGGACTTCCTTTGCCCCGGCCTTTTCTTCCACCTCGTCAACTATACTTATTATCACGTGCCCCGGGCCGGGCTTAACGGGCTTATCGACGGTAAATACGCTGAGCGCTCCCGTCTCATTAATGAGAAAAAGCGGGACGGCTGTCGGGTATTTTTTCCGGAATTCTTCGTAGCCGAACTCCTCTGTAAGCTTTGTCTTTTTTATAATCGCGCCTGAGGCGAACCTCCTGGCCAGATACCAGTAATCCGTGTTATGGCCGAAGACGAACCTGCCTCTAAGGTGTTTCGGGGCCGCCTTCTTTCCTCTCTTCACCTCTTCCTCCTCGGGTAAAATCTGATAAAGCTCGCTTCGTTCAAAGACCTTGTTGAAATGGAGTACGGCAAGGGAATTGACCTCGTTATTGGGCGTTATGGCGAGAAGCCTCCCTATACCCTCAAGGCCTAATTCCCTCAGGGCCGTTTCAGAGAGCGCGCTTCCGCAATAGGCGTCGATCCCCTTCATGCGGGCCGCGAGAATGTTATTGAGGTTTGTGTCGACGATAAGGACCTTGAGCCCCGCGTCCTTGAGCGCCTTTGCTATTTCCACGGACCATGGCTGCGCCCCCAGCATCAAAACCCCCTGAGGCGTAAGTTGCTCGATACCGAGCCTGCGGGCAAATGTGGACGCGCCTACGCCGTAAAAGAGCACTGTGGCGATTATTACCAGAAAGGTAACGGGCAGGAGTACAGACCCCTGGGGATAGCCGCTCTCCACAAGACGGATCGCAAAGATCGAGGCGACCGCCGCGGCCACTATCCCCCTCGGCGCCACAGAGGCGATAAAGGCCCTTTCCCGCCATTTGAGGTCTGAAAAGATTGTGGACGCCATGACGGCAATAGGCCGCACAAAGACTATAAGGACAACGAGGAAGAAGAAACTGCCCGCCGAGAGGAGTTTCAGGTCCGCCACCTTGAGCCTGGCGGCAAGGAGTATAAAGAGGCCTGAAAGAAGAAGCACCCTCAGGTTCTCCTTGAACTCCACGATATGCTTGACGTCGACGGACTTCTGGTTGGCGAGAAAGACCCCCATAACGGTTACCGCGAGAAGTCCCGACTCGCTCTGCAGCATGTTAGAGACGGTGTACGCGCCCACCACCATCATGAGGTTTACGGGGTTTTGCAAAAAGTCCGGTATCAGATAACGCCGTAGGGCAAAGACCATGAATATGGCGGCCCCGCACCCCACCCCTCCTCCGTATAATACCGTCTTTATGATGCCGAGGGCGGCCACCCATGTCACTTCATGGAACCGGCCGGCGGCTATAGCCTCATAGACGAGCACCGAGATGACGGCCCCCACAGGGTCGATAAGTATGCTCTCCCACCTGAGTATGGAGGAGACCTTCTCTTTGACCCTTACCTGCCTCAAGAGCGGGATTATCACCGTAGGGCCTGTGACTACAAGTATGGCGCCCAGCAGTACGGAGAGGGGAAAATCAAGCCCTATTATGTAGTGGGCGGCCAGCGCGCCGAGAAACCAGCTTAAAAGGGTCCCCGTAATAAGAAGCCTCTGCACGACGAGACCCTTTGTACGGAGTCCGGAGAACTTGAGGCTCAATCCCCCCTCGAAGAGGATAACGGCGACGGAAAGTGAAATGATAGGGAAAAGGGCGTTCCCGAAAAGTTTATCAGGGTCAATAAGGCCGGTTACGGGCCCGGCGATAATCCCGAGCACGAGCAGAATCAGTATGGAAGGTATATTTACCCGCCACGCGAGCCACTGCGCCGAAATCCCCATTACAAGCACGGCGGCGAGACCCAATAATAATTCTTCTGTCACAAGCGCACCTGTCTATAAGTTTATTTCGGGTATCATGGGGCCGCTTTAAAAATCCTAAAGCCCCTGTACGGGCCCTGCTTGTCATACTTTAAAACTCACGCAAGCCCCTCAAGCTCCTTGAGCTGCGCCCTTGTGCCCAGTGCTATAAGGCGGTCGCCGCGCTCTATCTCCATAGCCTCCGGCGGGTTCGCCATAACCCTTTCCCCGTCCTTTTTCTTTATGGCGAGGATATTGGCGGACCGAAGGCTCTTCTCTCTGGCCTCACCCATGGTCATGCCGGCGAAGACGGACCTGTCGTGAACAAAGACCTCTTCCATAATAAGCTCTATCTCCGCCCCGTGCATGACCACGTCAAGGAAGTCCACTACGGCCGGGCGAAGGAGCAGGCTCGCAAGCCTTCTCCCCCCTATGCTGTAAGGAGAGATGACGCGGTCCGCCCCGGCCTTAAGGAGCTTGTACTCGGACTTCGCGAGGTTGGCCCTCGCCACTACATTGAGGTCCTTGTTGAGCGCCCTGGCGCTCAAGGCGATGTATACATTGTCCGCGTCCGAGTCCGTGGCCGTGACAAGTCCTTTTGCCCTGAAGATACCCGCCTCTTTCAATGCGTCGTCGTTTGACGCGTCCCCCTCGATATACAGATAACCCTCGCCGATACACCTCTGGATGGAGTCGGGCGAGTCGTCTATTACGACGAAAGGCACCCCCTCCCTTTTAAGCTCCATGGCGACCTGCTGTCCGACACGGCCGAAACCGCATATTATGTAGTGGTTCTTAAGCGAATCAATTGCCTTCTTCATTCTCTTCCTCCCCAGGGCCCCGCCGAACTGCCCTGAAACAACGAACTCCGCAAGCGACGTGATTATATAAAAAAAAGTCCCCACACCGAGCATAATGAGACCGATTACAAAGACCTTGCCGGAGGGCGTAATGGGGTGGACCTCATTGAAGCCCACCGTCGATATTGTTATAAGCGTCATGTAGAGCGCGTCGAGAAACCCCCAGCCCTCCACAAAGACAAAGCCGCCCACCCCGATAATTATAACGGAAAGGAGTATTAGCGCTATTTTGAAAAACTGCCTTTGCCAGTACATATTTGAGGTGCCGGTTAAAGGTTCTCCTTATAAGTGATTATATACTCTTACCATAAAATTCAAAAGACCGGTATACCCAAAAAAACCGGGGCCGAGCCCCTGGAGTTTCCGGCGGTCATGTATAACAAGGCGAATTCACGAAGGGGTTAGGGGCGGGCGGCGACTCAGCCGTTATCTTTCTTTGAATATCAGGGTGTCGGGATGGAAGGAGTACCATACGAACCAGTAAGAGACAAAACCGGGTATCTTCTTGCCCAGGGCGTCTTCGGCCCAGGCCTCCTCCGATCCCTTATGGAAATAGATATTGACATCACTTTTCGCCACCCTGTCCTTAATCGGGCTGGCCGACCTCTTGAGGACGCTGAAGGGGTAGGCCTTCTTCACCCCCTCGACCTCTATGCCCAATACAAGTTCTTTTTCGGGCAGATGGGGGCTCTTTACGCTCCTTCCGAAAAAGGAGAAGGGGCTCCTGTGGTAACCCGCGTAGGGGTCCCTCGTGTAATCCCTGAAATAGCCCGTATCCTTTGAGAGCACAAGGGTGTCGGGGTGGAGTTTTTTCCACCTCTTCCACGTTGTAAGTTTTGATGGTATGGGTTTTAAAGGCGTTCCCGTGAGGGGTCCGGTAACGGACTCCCGCAATATCTGCGACCAGAGGCTTTCGGTCTCCCGGTCATAAAGGAGGACGTTCGCCTTGTAAAGGAGCCCCGAGATGCCGAAGGTGCGGGTCCTGCCGTCAATGCGCCGGCCATAGACCTGGCCGGAATGGGCAAGGGGTCACCACGTGGCGAGAATGGGAAGGTCCCCGATGCTGTCGTTTACAGCCTCATGCCAGTTGAGTATCTTTACGGGGTAGGCCCTGGCGACGCCGTTCAAGTAAACCCCGAGGACCTTATCACTCTCTTTTAAAAAACCGGCCTCACCGGCGGTAACTAATTTGGGGTCGACAAGGGCGGGTATGCCGTCCTTTGGCGGCCCCCCGCCGCGAATCT
Source organism: Thermodesulfobacteriota bacterium (assembly GCA_046754225.1). Taxonomy (GTDB): domain Bacteria; phylum Desulfobacterota; class GWC2-55-46; order GWC2-55-46; family JADFVP01; genus BTQV01. The sequence goes on from JBHHVI010000029.1 coordinate 21,460, forward strand.
CACCCGTGGGGATGGAATGTTTCGTGAAATCAAAGGCCGCGGTAACAAAAAATACAAGGAGTATGGCGAGTACCCTTAAAAATCTCATTCTTTAAACCCCTCCATATGTAAAGTAAGCCGCTTTTTTTCGAGTTTGTCAACTCGTGGAGGAACGTACCATCTCTTGAAGCCTCAGCGCGTCATTCGGCGCGTAGCCGGCCTCGTCGTTGTCGAAGTAACAAAAAATCTCCCCCACCCGCTCAGACCACCTTGAAAAATCCCCGGCCCATCCCTTTAAGGCCTCTGCAGTGTATTGCCCCCTGTAAGGGCCGTCAGGGCCGTGGAGCCTTATATAAATAAAATCGGCGGTTATGATTTTGGGCGAGACGATACCGTTAAGGTCGTATATGCAGAAGGCGGCGTTATGTTTCTTCAGGGCCTCGTAAACCCGGGGGTCGAACCATGTGGGGCCGCGCAGTTCAAAGGCGTAGCGGCGGCCCCGCGGCAGGCTATTCAAAAAACATTCAAACCGTTCGAGGTTCAGCTTCCAGCGGGGAGGGAGCTGGAAAAGAACGGGGCCGAGCTTGACCCCCAGTCTTTCTATCCTCTCGAAGAAAAGGGGCAATGTCTTCTCAGGGTCCTTAAGGTTTTTATTGTGAGTTATGAACCGGCTCGCCTTAAGGGAAAATATAAAACCTTCCGGAACTTTTTCACGCCACCCTGTAAGGGTCTTGACCTCCGGGACCCGGTAGAAGGAACTGTTTATCTCGACGGTGTTGAAGAGGGTCGCGTAATACCCGAGGAAGTCGCCGCTCTTAAGCCCGGGCGGATAGAAGGGGCCGCGCCAGTGGTCGTAATGCCAGCCCGATGTGCCGATAAATATTTTGCAGGTACCTTTCACTGGAAAAATTTCCTCAAAAGGTTTTTACTGAGCCCGCAAGACTTCTTCTTTAATCTAAAAAAGAACCATCTCCAAAAACCGCCGTCCCTAAAAGCCGGTCTTTGCCGGGTAGGCGGCGGTCAAAGAGGGGGCATTTGAAACCTATATGAAAGGCACCCTCGTGTCAAGGGCCGGGAAAATTTTAAGTTGCGCCCAATGGTTTTAATGTATAATAATATTTACAGGATAATATAAAAGCAAGAGGTGTA
>JBHHVI010000030.1:0-22427 GCA_046754225.1 Thermodesulfobacteriota bacterium
AAACTCATTATACAGGGGCTCAGGCAGAATAACCTCAAGGACTTGAATATTGAGATTCCCCACGGCAAAATAACGGCCATCGTCGGGCCAAGCGGCTCGGGCAAATCCTCTCTCGCCTTCGACTCCCTCTTCGCCGAGGGGAGATGGCGCTTCATAGAATCGCTCTCCACCTACACCCGCCTCTTCCTCGAAAGGATGGACCGCCCGGAACTCGACTCCATCAGGAATATCCGCCCGGCCATAGCCGTGGAGCAAAAAAACCCCGTACGCACAAGCCGCTCCACGGTGGGCACGGCTACCGAGATAAACGACTACCTGAGGCTCCTCTTCGCGAGGGTGGGCCGTATCCACTGCCCTCGTTGCGGGGCCGAGGCGCGGGCCGACTCGCCCGCCGAGGCGGCCTCGGAACTTCTGTCAGGGCACAAGGGGGAGGCCGTGACCCTGGGGTTTACCACAGGGATAGAGGAGAGCGGCCTTAATGGGGCGATTGAAGGCCTCCTGAAAAAAGGTTTCGTAAGGATAAGATCTGGGGGAAGTACATACGACCTCAATTTTGAGAGGCCCGGGGCGGCTGAGACAAAAAAAATTGACGTAGTCGTCGACAGGCTCGTAATCAAAGACAGGGAGCGGGCGAGGCTCGCCGATTCCCTCGAGACCTCTTACAGGGAAGGGGGCGGCAAGGCCTGGGTGGAATTCAAGGACAAAAGGGTCCGGGAATTCTCAAGCGCCCCGGCCTGCCGGGTCTGTAATATCCCCGTGGAAAGGCCCACGCCGCTCTCCCTCTCCTTTAACCACCCCGTGGGGGCATGCCCCGAGTGCAAGGGCTTCGGCAACGTCCTGAAGTACGACCCGGACAGGATAATCCCCGATAAAACCCTCTCCATAAGGGAGGGCGCCATAGAGCCATGGACAAAACCCTCTTTCAGGTGGTGGTACGAAGAGCTTGAAGCCCATGCCGGACGCTGCCGCATAGACCTCGATACGCCCTTCTGTAAACTCCCGGCGAAGGCGCGGAAGATGGTATTCAAGGGCACCGGCGCCTTCGAGGGGATAGACGAATTTTTCGGGCATCTGGAGAAGAAAAAATACAAGCTACACATAAAGGTTTTTACTTCGAGGTACAAGGGACAGTTTCTGTGCACGGCCTGCGAAGGAGCGAGGCTCAGGAAAGACGTCCTTATGACGACGGTGGGGGGTTTGAATATAGCGGAGGTCTCGGCCATGACCATCTCCGGGGCAAGGTCCTTTTTTAAGGCGTTAAGGCTTTCAAGGGGCGAGAAGGCCGTCTCAAAAGAGGCATTGAAGCAGATAAGGGCGAAGCTCGACTTTTTGAACCATACGGGCCTCGGCTACATAGCCCTCGACAGGCTCACGAAGACGCTCTCAGGAGGAGAGGCCCAGCGCGTATCCATAGCCACGCAGCTCGCCTCGTCCCTCACAGGGGTACTATACATACTCGACGAGCCGTCGGTGGGGCTGCACGCCGTGGACATATTGCGCCTTTCGGACCAGCTTAAAAAACTGAGTTCCAGGGGCAATACCGTAGTGGTCGTCGAGCACGACCCTGAAATAATCAAGTCGTCGGACCACATGCTCGAACTCGGGCCGGGCGCGGGGCGCGCCGGCGGGAGGCTCGTCTTCAGCGGCCCGGCCAGTGACTTTATCAAGGAGGCGCGGACCCTCACCTCCGACTACCTGACGGGACGCAAGGTCATACACGTGCCGAGATGGAGGAGGACGGGCGGCGATGGGGCTGTTACGCTCAAGGGGGCGTCGGGAAATAACCTCAAGGGGATAGACGTATCCATACCGCTCAAGACCCTTACATGCGTGACGGGCGTGTCGGGCTCCGGCAAGTCCACCCTCGTCGTGGACACCCTCTATAACATCATCGCGTCAAAATTCTCCACGCACCAGACCAGGCCGCTGCCTTACAGGGAATTGAGAGGCATGGAGAGGCTCAGGGGGGTAAAGCTCGTTGACCAGGCCCCCATAGGGCGCACGCCCAGAAGCATCCCCGTCACCTATATAGGCGCATTCGACAGCATAAGGAAGTTTTTCGCCGGACTTCCGGCGGCGCGCGCATCGGCCCTTACGCAGAGCCATTTTTCCTTCAACATACCGTCGGGCAGGTGCGAGGCCTGCAGGGGCGACGGCGTGGAAAGGCTCGAGATGTATTTCCTGCCCGACGTCTACATAAAATGCGGCGCCTGCGGCGGGAGGCGCTATAAGCCGCAGGTCCTTCAAGTAAAATACAGGGGGCGCAGCATTTCCCATATCCTTGATATGACCTTTGACGAGGCGGCGGGGATTCTGCCCGACGGCAAGGACCTTCAAAAGAGATTCGCCGTAATGAGGGACGTGGGGCTCGGGTACCTGAGGCTGGGCCAGTCCGCGTTGACGCTCTCGGGGGGCGAGGCCCAGAGGCTCAAGATAGCCAGGGAACTCATAGACATATCCTCGGACAATATGCTCTACATATTCGACGAGCCCACTACGGGACTCCACATGGACGACACAAAGAAACTCCTCACAGTGCTCGGCAGGCTCGTGGACTCCGGCAACACGGTGCTCATAATCGAGCATAACCTCGACCTCATAAAGACGGCCGATTTTATAATAGACCTCGGCCCCGGCGGCGGGGTAAAGGGCGGACGCGTTGTCGGTTTCGGCGCCCCCGAAGAGATAGCGAAGATAAAAAGGAGCAGGACGGGGAGGTTTCTAAAAAAGGTCCTCTCCTCTTGAAAAAGAGAATAAAATTTTTAATAAAACAGGATCAACAACGCCTTACTCCGGACTCGTGAAGCCGCCGCGGCTATAATGAGTCTTCCCGCTTTTAACTTGACACGAGGGGTATAAGCGGATAAGATTTCACAAAGCGAAATTAAAGGAAAATAAAGGTAAAAACTCAATGAAATTTAAAAAGATAATATTTATAGAACCGAAACCCCCCGACCTCCACGTCTTCGCGAGGATGCCGCTGCCGAGGCTCGGCACCGTGCTTCTCGGCACCACGCTCAAGGAAAACGGTTATGAAGTAAAGAGCTACGTGGAAGTCATCGACGAGCTCGATCTCAAGGAAGTGCTCACCGCCGACGCCGTGGGCATCTCATGCATAACGTCCACGTCCATACGTTCCTACGAGATAGCCAAGATCGTCAGGGAGGCGGGCATACCCGTCTTCATGGGCGGCCCCCACGTCACCTACAAGACGGAGGAGGCGCTTCAATACTGCGACTACGTCCTGAGGGGCGAGACGGACGACATAATCCTCGACTTCGTAAAGGCCCTGGAGACGGGCAAGGGGATCGAGGCCATACCCGGCATATGCTTCATGAAAGACGGCGAGGTCTTCAAGAACAAGGTCGTGCCCTTCTGCAAGGACGTGAATACGCTGCCCTGCCCGGACTTCACCATAGTCAAGGGCTTCGAGAAGGACCCCTATAAAAAGGTCTGCATAACCCCTATCATGACCTCAAGGGGGTGCCCCTATGACTGCAACTTCTGCTCCGTCACCTCGATGTTCGGCAGAAAATACAGGTTCCGGAAAAAGGAACTGGTCCTTGAGGAACTCAGGAGGAACAAGGAAGGCGGCGGCAAGTGGGCCTTCTTCTACGACGACAACTTCGTGGCCAACAAGAAGAGGACGAAGGAACTCCTCAGGGCCATGATAGCCGAGGACCTGACCCCGAAGTGGACGGCGCAGGTAAGGGTGGACGTGGCGAAAGACCCGGAACTCATGGACCTTATGAAAAGGTCGGGTTGCCACACCGTGTACATCGGTTTTGAGTCGGTAAACCCCGAGACCCTTGAGCTGTACAACAAGATGCAGACCGTCGAGGACATAGAGGACTGCATCTCCAAACTCCACCGTAACGGCATACGCATTCACGGCATGTTCGTCTTCGGCTCGGACCAGGACACGGTGGACACTATCCACAAGACGGTAAAGTTCGCCAAGAAGAACGACCTCGAGACGGTGCAGTTCCTTATCCTTACTCCTCTGCCCGGCACGAGGTACTACGATGAACTGGATAAGGCGGACAGGATTATCTCCAAGGACTGGTCCCTGTATGACGCCCACCACGTGGTCTTTACGCCCAAGCTCATGAACTACTACGAGATACAGAACGAGACCTTCAAGGCGTCACAGGAGTTCTACTCCATGCCGCAGATATTCAAGAGGGCGCTGAGGCTCGACCTTTTCAACGTCTCTCTTAAGACCTATGGAAGGAACGTTACGAAGAAGTGGCTTAAAAAGAACCAGTACTTCCTGGACTATACCAAAAAACTTACCACGGCTGGCAAAAAGGTGGAATTGGCCGCGAGAAAGACGGCCGAGGACGTACAGGAACAGTTCCGGCAACTAAAACCTACCAGGGCCGCACACTCCAAGTCACACTGAGAACCCACTAAAAGGAAGAGCGATGGAAAAAATCCCCGAAAGGTTTTTTCTCTGTTTTATACTCATCTGCGCAGGTCTTTTTACGTTTACCGGCGGAGCGTATGCTCATGAAAACGCTCCAGAGGAGCTGGCGCAAAAAGTCCCGGCCCCGGTCATAGGGCCCGCATACGCCGAAGGAGCGTTTACCAATAGTGCTCTTTCCTGCGCGTATGACGGCGCGGCATATTTAGAGCCCATCGGGGAGGGGTACGCCGGTTTATGCCTCTACAAGGAGACTACGGAAAACGCTCTGAACGGCGAAGAGGGGCCCGCTGAAATCAACCCTCTGCCCGATGTCCCCATAGTCGTAAACAACAAAGTCGAGTCTTTCATAAAATATTTTCAAACGAGCGCCAGAGGGTACTTTGTCAAATGGCTTAAAAGAACCGGGGGCTACGATAATCTCATAAAAAAGATACTGCGCGAAAAGGGCATGCCCGAAGAGCTCTTCTACGTGGCATTGATAGAGAGCGGGCTGAACCCGAGGGCGCGCTCAAGGAGAAACGCCGTTGGTATGTGGCAGTTCGTGAAGCCCACGGCGGTAAGGTACGGTCTAAGGGTGGACTGGTGGATTGACGAGAGGATGGACCCGGAAAAATCCACGGTGGCCGCCGCGAAGTTTTTAAAGAGGCTCTACGGGCGTTTTGACTCCTGGTATCTCGCCGTGGCGGGATATAACGCGGGGCCGGGCCGCGTAAGCAGGGCCGTAAAAAGGCACAAGACCAATGACTACTGGAAACTTACAAAATACCGCCGCCCCCTTAACAGGGAGACGCGCCAATATGTAGGCAAATATCTCGCGGCGATGCTGATAGCCAAAGACCCGGAGAAGTACGGTTTTGAGAACATAGATTATGCGCAAGACGTGGAATACGAAAAGGTGGGGATACCGCACGCCACTGACATAAAGGTGATAGCAAAGGCGGCGGGCATAACCGTCAAGGAGTTTAAGCACTTAAACCCCGAGCTCATACGCTGGTTCACCCCGCCCGATTACTCTGATTACGAGGTAAAGCTCCCGCCCGAGGCGGTAGACCGTTTCAATGAGAATTTCAAAAGGATACCTAAGCACGAGAGGCTCAAGTTCTACAAGCACAGGGTTAAGCGCGGCGACACCCTCTGGGCGATAGCCCGGCGCTACAGGACGCGGATTAAGCCCATACTCTACCTGAACGGCCTTAAGAACGCGCGGTTTATACGGGCCGGCAGGCTCATAGTCATACCGGTAAGGGCCGGAAACACCAAAGCAAAAAAGCTCTGAGCACCGGTTCAAGGTCCGGCTGAGGACGCCGCGGTTTATGGCCCGCTCTCACAAAGGACAGTCTCTTTATAACCGCCCCGTTTCCTCTGAGGGGCGGAAAAATCATTTAGTGAACTATCGCGGGCTAAAGCCCGTGGTTTGGGGCCGGCTTTTCAAATCAGGGCCGTCGAAAAAACCCTCCATACAGCACCGCGGCGCGTAATTATTGATTTACATCACGGGGCTGTAATGTTATTTTATAACGCGTTCAGCCTTAAAAAAACCTTTAAGCCATATGAGGATAGAGCCATGCTTCCCGTAAAAGAGGCCATAGGGATAATCATGTCCGAGATTAAACCCCTCGGCGTCGAAACAGTGGACACTGACTCCGCTCTCGGCAGGGTCCTGGCCGAAGACGTATCCGCCGGCAGGGCGAACCCGCCGTGGGACAACTCTGCGATGGACGGATACGCGCTCCGCTCCGAAGAGACATCGGGCGCGGGAACAGACAGCCCCGTAACCCTCAGGGTGATTTACGACCTTCCCGCAGGCCTCGCCCCGAAAGGGCCTGTAGGAAAGGGCGAGGCGGTAAGGATAATGACGGGCGCGCCGGTGCCCGATGGCGCCGACGCGGTGGTTATGGTGGAAAGGACGCAGGCGAGGGGCGGCGAAGTACTGATATTTGAAGAGACCGGGCCGGGCCGTAATGTAAGAAAAAGCGGCGAGGACTTTAGCGCCGGAGAATTGGTCATAAAAAAAGGCGCCGTCGTAAGGCCCGCCGAAGTCCTCATGCTCGCCACCATTGGAAAGGCGGCGGTAAAGGTCTGGAAGAGGCCGGGGGCGGCGGTACTTTCCACCGGAGATGAGCTTACCCCGATTGACGTGGCCCCCTCCCCCGGCCAAATTACCAACAGTAACGGCTACGCCATAAGCGCCCTCGTAGAGGATGCGGGGGCCGGGGCGATAAACCTCGGCATAGCCGGGGACTCAAGAGAGAGCCTTACGGAAAAACTCGCCGAGGCGGTCAAATACGACTGCATAATCACTTCCGGCGGCGTCTCAGTGGGGGATTACGATTTTGTGAAGGACGTACTCCGTGATATGGGTTCGGAGATGAAGTTCTGGAAGGTGGCCATAAAACCGGGCAAACCCCTCGCCTTCGGCATCATCGGGGGCAGGCCCGCCTTCGGGCTTCCGGGCAACCCCGTCTCCTCCATGGTGGCCTTCGAGCAGTTCGTAAGGCCGGCCCTCTTGAAGATGGCGGGGCGTACAGACATCTACAGAAGGACCTTTCCGGCACGTCTTAGCGCCGGCATAAAGAAAAAACCGGGGAGGATAAATTTCCTGAGGGGGCTCCTCACTATCGCCGAAGACGGCTTTTCCGTACGGCCCCTTGAGGGACAGGGCTCGGGGATGGTCTCCACTATGGTCCAGGCGAACGCCTTTATAGTCGTGCCCGAAAAGGTCTCGGCCATAAAAGAGGGCGAGACCGTAGAGGTACAGCCTTTCGACCCTTCCGTGCTTCAAACCACGGAGCCCGGTTACTAAAGCACGGCGGTAAAATTTAAAAAAAGAAGATAAAGGAGCGCGCTGAAAAAATGTTCAAGACCATAGAATGGAAAAAAGACTCTGTTGTGATGATAGACCAGCGGGTCCTTCCGGGCCGCGAGGTCTACAGGACTTATAAGGATTACAAGGGCGTGGCCGGGGCAATAAAGAATATGGTCATAAGGGGCGCTCCCGCCATAGGCGTGGCCGGAGCCATGGGAGTGGCCATAGGGGCTCTGAAGATAAAGTCGAAGGACAAAAAAAAGTTCAAAAAAGAGTTTGATAAAATCGCCCGTGTCGTCTCCTCGGCTCGCCCCACGGCGGTGAACCTCTCATGGGCCGTGGAAAGGATGAGAGGAATTTTTACTGAGAACGCCAACGAGCCTGTTGAGGTTATTAAAAAACTCCTTGTCGCCGAGGCTAAAAGGATGCACGGCGAGGATATAGAGATAAACAGGCGGATCGGGCGGCGCGGCGGGGCGCTCCTTAAAAAGAACTCCACCGTCCTTACCCACTGTAACGCCGGTGCGCTGGCCACGGCGGGATACGGCACGGCCCTGGGCGTAATAAGAGGGGCGATAGAGAGGGGGAAGAAGATAAAGGTCCTCGCAGACGAGACACGGCCATTCCTTCAGGGCGCGCGTCTTACCGCCTGGGAGCTTAAAAAGGACAGGATTGACGTCACCCTCATAACAGACAACATGGCGGGCCACCTCATGAAAGACGGCCTTGTGGACGCCGTGGTAGTCGGCGCCGACAGGATAGCCTCCAACGGCGACGTGGCGAACAAGATAGGCACCTACAGCGTGGCGGTACTCGCCAGGGAGAACAAAATACCATTTTACGTGGCCGCACCGCTTTCAACGATAGACATGTCCATAAAAAGCGGCAAAGAGATACCCATAGAAGAGAGGGACAAGAGAGAGGTTACGCACATAGGCGCCCGGATGCTCGCTCCAAAGGGTGTGAAGGTCAAAAACCCTGTCTTTGACGTGACGCCCGCGAGGCTCGTCACCGCCATAATAACCGAGAAGGGGGTTGTTAAGAGCCCCTATACGAGGAACATAAAAAGACTTTTTTAAAGGTACCTGGGCGTGAGGGGGAACAGGGGGAGAGCGGGGGGCGTACGGGGAGGCAAACGGGTCATTGGTTGCGACCGGAAAAATAATTTGTTACGGCGGCGGACAGCAACGGGCGCGGCCCGTCCTTACACCGTCATATTAATGGTAGCCGTTCTTTTTCGCAAGTTCCATCTCCAGGGCGTCGATCCGTGCCTTAAGGCTCCTGTTCTCATCCCTCAGCTCGGAAAGCTTTCTTTCCCTCGACAGAAGAAGCCTGTTTATCTTCTTCAGGTCATCGAGTTCGTCTCTTAGCCTCTCCTCGCTCAACTTGCGTTTGTAGCTTTCTATAATGTTCCATTCATCGCCCCTCTTCGTAAGGGCGAAGAGGTGGCGCCCCACGACGTCGAGGATCATGTTGGGCCCGCATTCATTGAGCGAATAGGTGCATACGACGGCTATTTTATGTTTGTCTATAATGTCGTTTATCCCTCTTTCATAGTCCACAAAATTATCCCGTTCTTCTTTGCCGGACCATAAGGTGTTGCATGAGACGCGGAGCCCGTCGAGCCCGTTCTCCTCGACGACGGCGCACTTGTCAACCCAGCAATCGAGCATATCTTGCGGCTTTAAATCGCCTTCCTCACTGCATGACACTCTGGGGTCCATAACCTCTATACGCTCTATTTCGCCCTCTTCCAGATTTTCCATGGCCGCCAGTAACGCCTCCCTTACCTCGCCGAGAGTAAAGGGGTCGGATATAACCCACATGCAGTGTTCCCTGTTTTTAAGGCCTGACCTGAAATAGGGCATCAGTATCTCTATCAAGTCCTGCTGAGAGGAATAGAAAACAGCCACGTGCGAACCGTGTGATACTGTTTCCATGATATTCACATCGGTGGATCCCATTTCCTTCATGCGAGCGCCTCTCATTAAAAGTCCGGCCTGAAAGGTCCGGCCGGCAACACGGCTTATCCTCAACCGCGGCCCGGACTTATCTGTTAAAATATTACTTTAATAAAATAAACTCCACTCGGATTTTTCCCCATACTCTAATACATGGAGAGCGGAGCGTCAATAAAATTTTTTGTCTTTTTTTAATGTAAAAATAGTGCCTTACAGGAACAGGCGGAAAAAATATTTTTAGCGGAAGGAGTGCGGCGCATAACCGCCGCTACTTAGGGTTTATTTAATTCCATGGAAGGTAGATAAATCAGCACGCCGATGTAATCAGCTTGAGATTATTTTAAAAGCCCCGTTAAGGCGTCTTTTGTGAATATCAGCCCCCTTCAACGAAGAACCTTTTCAGGCCCGGCAGAGCGGCGGCCATATTTTCAACGAGGACTCCATCGGCCATGAGCCTTTTCAATTCAGGAAAGGCGTACCACGCGAAGCCGGAAAATTTTTCAGGCTCCATGCAGCGAGGCTCTCCCGCAAGGATGTCGCAGAAATACATGTGGACAGGGAACTCCCCTTCCGGCGAAAGGGTACTGTGGAGAGCGAAAAACCTGAAATTGCCCGCCTCGACGCCGAGCTCCTCAAGTACTTCCCTTTTAAGGGCCTCTACGTAACTCTCGGCCCGGCGCACCTTTCCTCCGGGGGGCTCGACCCTCAAGTGCCCGTCTTTTATATTCTTGAGGAGAAGCATTCTACCGTCCTTTATTATGAGACCGGCGGCGAGCTCACGCTTCATATCCTCTGCCCTCCCCTGAAGCGATAGTCTTCTACAATCGAGAAATACATTTCACAAAAAGAGCAAATATTTTGATTTTTATTGCCTTTTTTCACAAAGGCTGTTAAAATGCCTATTATTTAGGCACACAAAAGCGGATTGAAATGGATACAAACCCTTCTCTTTACGAGAATATCATAGAAAACCTCTCCAATGGATTAATTTCCGTAAACCTTGACATGAGGATAACGGTCTTTAACCAGTCCGCCGAGGGAATTTCAGAGACATCGAGGGCCAGCGCCCTATCAAGGCCGCTCATAGAGGTATTTAAAAGGGACGGCTGGCTCGTAGACGCCCTGACCGTAACCCTTAAGGAGGGGCGGGCCTTCACAGAACGCAGGGGAAGGCTCCACCGCCGTATCTCGGCGCCGCTACCCGTAAGCGTCACCACGGGACAGGTCTTTGACAGAGAGGGCGCCGTACGGGGGGCGTATCTTTTTATAAAGGACCTCGCCTCTGGTATAAGGTCACTTGAGGCCGCTTCGTCGGGCGGAGAGGGGATGGAGCAGATAGCGACCTTCGCCGCCAACCTCGTCCACGAGATACGTAACCCGCTCGGAGGCATCAGAGGAGCCGCCCAGCTCCTTAAAAGAAAGTCCGGGCAAGAGGGGCTCGGCAAGTACTCGGATATCATAATAAGGGAGACGGACCGCCTCGACGCGCTTTTAAAAGAGATGGGCGATTTCACGAGACCGGAAAAGTTTTTAAAAAGAGAACTGAACATCCACAGGGTCCTCGACTCCGTCGCCCTGCTCATGGAGCAGGAGACTGCCTCCATTACCTTTAAAAGGGAATACGACCCGAGCCTTCCGCCCGTTTACGGCGATGAGGCGCGCCTCACACAGGTCTTTTTAAACCTCATTAAGAACGCCAAAGAAGCCTCTTCCGAAGGCGGCGACGTAAGGGTCGTTACAAAGATGGCAACGGGGTTCCATCTCTCGGGGGCGGGCCGCGGCGGGGGGCTCGGGGGCGGAAAGATGGCGGCCGTGGAGGTTGTAGACAATGGGTGCGGGATAAAAGAGGCGGACCTCAAAAACATATTCACCCCTTTCTTCACAACAAAGCACAGGGGGAGCGGGCTCGGCATGCCCATATCCCTCAAGATAGTAAAGGAGCACGGCGGGCTCCTTAACATAGATTCAAGCGAAGGGCGTGGAACCACGGTTTCGGTCTATCTCCCCATAGCTGAAAGAGAGATTGAGGTTGATTAAAGATGGTGAATGAGAAGGTACTTATTGCCGACGACGACGAGGGCATGCTCTGGGTACTGGAGCAATTTTTTACCGAGAAAGGGTTAAAGACCCTAAAGGCCGGAGACGGCCTCGAGGCCGCGAAACTCCTCTCTACAGACGGCGTCGGGCTCGCGCTCATCGACATTAACATGCCGGGAAAGAACGGGCTCGAGGTCTTGAAGGAGGCCGGTGAGAACGCTCTGGGGAAATCCATCATAATCATGACCGCCGAGGCCACGATGCAAAACACCCTTGAGGCGATGAAGCTCGGCGCCTTCGACTACATATCAAAACCCTTTGACCTGAATGAACTTGAGATAATAGTGGACAGGGCGATAAAGAACACCGCCCTTCTTGAGAAAGTATCGAAACTCACGGACAGGTTCAAGGAGAGGATTGAAGAGGAGACCGTCTTTATCGGCAAAAGCAAGGCCGTCCAGACCGTATTCAAGACCATAGGGAAGGTGGCGGGAAGGGACATAGACGTGCTCGTTCTCGGCGAGAGCGGCACGGGAAAGGAACTGGTGGCGAGGATTATACACGCCAACAGCACACGGAGCCTCGGCCCCTTCGTGCCCGTTAATTCAGCCGCCGTGCCCAGGGACCTTATGGAGAGCGAACTATTCGGCTATGAAAAGGGCGCCTTTACCGGGGCCTCGGAGGCCCAGCCGGGCAAATTCGAACTCGCCGAAGGCGGCACCCTCTTTTTGGACGAGGTGGGGGACATGAGCCTTGAGCTTCAGGCACGGCTGCTTCGCGCCATACAGGAGAAGGAGTTTTTTAAATTAGGGGGGCGGGCCGCTAAAAAGGTCGACTTAAGGATAATCGCCGCCACGAACCAGGACCTGGAGACGGCGGTCAAGGAAAAACGCTTCAGGGAAGACCTCTACTTCAGACTTAACGGGGTTACGGTGACGCTTCCGCCGCTCAGGAAGAGAAAGGCGGACATAGAGGTTCTCGCCGCTTACTTCATTGAAAAATTAAACTCTGAACTCGGCGTCGAGCCCCGCGCTCTCAGCAAAGAATCCCTTGAAGAGATTAAGAGCTACCGCTGGCCGGGCAATGTGCGCGAACTTGAGAACGTTTTAAAAAGGGCCATAATCCTTTCGCCGTCGCCTTTAATAACGCCTGAGGACCTGAACCTTCCCATAAGGAAGAAGAAAAGGGGTTCGCTCGAGGATATGATAACCTCAAAACTCCGGCCCTTCATCGAAAAGACGGCCCGGCAGGGCAACCAGGAACTCTACGACCTTATAATCCCGTTTATGGAAAAGCCGCTTATAAGCCTTGTGCTCGAAAAGACGGGGGGCAACCAGGTGCGCGCCGCCGAGATCCTCGGCATAAACAGAAACACACTGAGAAAAAAGATAAAGTCCCTTAAGATTGATTTAAAAAGAGTCCGGGAATAATCAACTATGGGCAAAGATTTTCTTAACAGGCTAAAAGGGCTCTACGCGATCATCGATACCACTTACACCGGGGCGGAAGAGGCCGGGGAGACAGCGAAAAAGATAATCGAAGGGGGTGCCGGGATTTTACAATTAAGGGCGAAGGGGGCGGGTTCAGGCGAGTTTTTGAGGCTGGCCCGGGCCGTCGGCGCCGTTGCCAGGGCGAAGGGTGCGCTCTTTATCGTAAACGACCGGGTTGATATCGCATTGATGACCGGCGCGGACGGGGTGCACTTAGGCCAGGAAGATATCCCCGTGGAGGACGCTCGAAGACTCCTCGGAGGCGGCGCAGTTATAGGGGTTTCCACGCATAATTTGAGCGAGGCCCTTCAGGCGGACAGGTCCCGGGCCGATTACATCTCCTTCGGCCCTGTCTTTCCCACGGGGACAAAAAAAGACGCCGAGCCTGTTACGGGCACCGCCGCTCTTAAAGAGGTTAAAGATAAGGTTAAAAAACCCATAGTGGCCATCGGCGGCATAACGGAAGAGAAGTTTCCAGAGGTATTAAAGAGCGGCGCCGCGGCCGCGGCCATAATCTCAGATATACTCAACTCACGGGATATAAGGGGAAAAGTCGCTGCCATCATTGCTAAAACCGGTCAATAAAGGTATCTTTTCTTAGAAGCGCCCCCCTGGAATTACGCGCCGTTCAAAGCCCCTGGCGACGTGAAAAAACAATGCTTCGAGACGTAAAAAAGGTATTGACAGCTCAGGCTCTTTAGGGTAGTTTAGGTCAATAAGTTTAATGTTGGTTGTTGTACGACAGAGAAGAATATATCTTTCAGTTGCACAAAACCACGACGGCTTATTAAAATTTCAGAAAGGAGGTTTTGTGCAATGGAGAAAGGCAGAGTCAAATGGTTCAACGAGTCCAAGGGTTATGGATTCATTGAGCGTGACAACGGTGAAGACGTTTTTGTTCACTTCTCATCCATACAGGGTGAAGGCTTCAAGACTTTAAGAGAAGGCCAGAACGTCGAGTTCGAGGTTGCCCAGGATGAAAAGGGCGCCAAGGCGGTAAACGTCATCCCTGAGTAGAATCTAAAACAAACCTAAAAAAAGCCCCCGCCTGACGGGGGTTTTTTTTTGAGTTTAACTGCCCGCTATGTGAAACGTTTAACAGAAAATGCCGTCCATAACCAGAAAGGTCTTTATAAAAGCCGGCCCCGAAGAGGTCTTTGACCTTGTGGCGCGCATCGAGGATTTTCCTCTTTATTCCACATATATAAAGGACATAAAAAAGGTCTCACCCGGAGTGTACCACTGGAGGGTGGAGCTTCTCAAAGTACCCATGGAGTGGGAGGCGCGGGTAATAGAGTCCGAAAGGCCGGTAAGGTTAGCCTGGGAGTCTTTTAGCGGGGTCCTTAACAGAGGGAGTTATGACATGAAACCCGTTACCGGGGGGGTTCAGGTTACCTTCAAGATGGAATTTCATCTTGAATCCGACCTTCTTGCTATCTTCACCGCCCCGGTCCTCGACCTGGTTACCTCGAAAGTCGCCGGAGAGCTGCTTGAGAATATAAAAAAAAGGCTCGAAGTATAAACGGAACGCCCCATCACTTTCTTATGGGTAAAAAAGGGGCGCCAAGGGCTAACACGCCGCCTCTTTCCCCGCTGCCTTCCAGGGGTCTTTTACCACGCCGAGCGCCTCATCAAGCTTCTCTAAAAGACCTCTTCTCTTATCCCCGTCCTCAAGGATGTATTTTTTGATATTGTTAATCCCCTTTCTACCAACCCATTTGAAGGTCCTCTCTCCGTAGTCGGCATCCTCCCTGTAATACTGGATAAAGGCCAAGACGACCTCAACGGCCTCTTCTTCGGTCTTTACCGTCGCGAGGAGTTCTCCCGCGGCGAGCTCTATGCCTCCCGAGCCCCCCCCATAGATCTCCCACCCGCCGGAGATGCCCACTATGCCAATGTCCTTTATACTCGTCTCGGCGCAGTTCCTCGGACATCCGCTCACCCCGAGTTTGACCTTCGCAGGGGTCCATAGCCCCTCGAGCCTCTTTTCGAGTTTTATGCCGAGGCCCATGGAGTCCTGCGTGCCGTACCTGCAGAACTTTTCACCGACGCAGGTCTTTACGGTCCTCACTGCCTTGCCGTAGGCATAGCCCGAGGGCATGTCTATATCCTTCCATACCCTCGCCAGGTCTTCTCTTTTGACTCCGAGCAGGTCTATTCTCTGCCCCCCGGTAATCTTTACGAGGGGGACCCTGTATTTCACAGCGGCGTCGGCTATCCTCTTGAGCTCGCCGGGGGTTACGGCGCCGCCGTACACCCTCGGCACCACTGAAAAGGTGCCGTCCTTCTGTATATTTGCGTGGACCCTTTCGTTTATGAGCCTTGAGCTCAAGTCATCTCCCGCTGCTGAGGGCCATACCATGGATACGTAGTAATTTATGGCGGGCCTGCATGTGTCGCAACCAACGGACTCCCAGCCGAGTGTCTCCATTACCTCCATTACGGACTTGAGCCCCTTTTCCCTGATATTCTTCAGGACGTCCTCCTTTGAGTATGTGGTGCATGGACACAAACGCGACGGCCCCTGCCCGCCCGAAAAGTCGCTTCCCAGCACGCTCTCAAGTATCCTCTCCACCATGGAGGAGCAGCCCCCGCAAGAACTCGACGCCTTTGTGGCGTCCGCCACATCCTCCCTCGTAAAGAGCCCCTGTGTCTCTACCGCCTCGACTATCATCCCCTTTGTGACCCCGTTACAGCCGCAGACCACCGTGTCGTCGGGGATCTCATCAACGGAGAAGCTCTCCGCGCCTCCTGCGGCGCCGCCCAAAAGGAGCCGCCCCCTCTTGTCCCCTATATCGTCACAGTTCAAGAGGCGGCTGAAGAGGACCGGGCCGTCTGCGGTGTCTCCGTAAAGCACTATGCCCTTTATCCTGTCCTCTTCAAGGATCAGGTTCTTATACAGCCTACCCCTCCTGTCGATATACTCTATCGTATCTGCTCCCGGTGCTGTCTCCACAATGCCGGCGGAATAGAGATTTATGCCCGGCACCTTGAGGGTGGTCGAAGCCGGCCTGTCCTTGAATACAAGGCGGCAGTCACCGGCGAGGTGGTTCGCCAGCACGCGGGCCTGCTCGAAGACAGAGGCGACGAGCCCGAAGGTCTTGCCCCTGTGCTCCACGCATTCGCCGAGGGCGTATACGGCCGGGTCATAGGTCTGCATGGTGTCCCCCACGACTATCCCCTTTTGGCAATATATGCCCGAAGACCTGGCGAGTTCCACATTCGGCCTTATACCCACCGACATAACGACGATATCGGCGTCTATGACGCTCCCGTCGGAGAACCTCACACCCCTGACGTTTTCATCCCCAATAACCTCAACGGTCTCCATGCCGAGAAGGACCTTTATCCCCATGGCCTCTATGTCATCCTTCAGGAACCCGGCGGCCACGGCGTCGAGCTGCTTCTCCATAAGCCTTTCCATGAGGTGCACGACGGTGACATCAGCCCCGATATCCTTTAGCCCCCAGGCCGCCTCAAGGCCGAGCAGCCCTCCGCCTATGACAACAGCCTTCTTGCCCCCCTCTTCCAGAATCCTCCTTATCCTTACGCTGTCCTCTATATTCCTGAAGGATACCACGCCCTTCTTATCCACGCCGGGCAGGGGAAGTATCACGGCCCTTGAGCCTAAAGAGAGAACGAGTTTATTATAATTAACAGCGGCCCCGTCCTCGCCCACGACGCTCCGGGACGCCCTTTTAATCTCCCTTACCATGCAGCCGGTCTTGAGGGTTATACCCTTTTCCTCATACCACTTATCTTCATGGAGGAGGATGTCGTTAATATCCTTTTCCCCTGTAAGGACATGGGCAAGAAGGACCCTGTTGTAACTCAAATGTTTTTCGCCGGAAAAGACCGTTATCTCGTAACGCTCAGGGTCGAGTCTCACGACCTCTTCAAGAAAGGCCGCTGCGCTCATGCCGCCGCCGACGACTACGAGTTTTTCCCGCTTCTTCCCGTTCTTCATCTTTCCACCCCTTTAAAAAAAACCAAAAGCGCCTTGAACCATGGTCCATGGCGCCTTTGCCTTGAATAACGTATCATAAAGTACTAAAAGGTATATCCGGTCTCGCCGTGCTGTGAGATATCGAGGCCCATGACCTCTTCCTCCTCAGTCACTCTGAGCCCCACCAGCCCCTTTACCACCATGAGGATTATAAACGTCGCCACGGCTGCGAATACGATGGTGCCCACGACCCCTATTATCTGGGCCGTCAGCTGTGAGGGGTTGCCGAAAAAGAGCCCCTTCTCGCCTATTGAGGCGAAGAGCCCCGTGGCCAGCGCCCCCCAGATCCCTCCCACGCCGTGGATGCCGAAGACGTCGAGGGAGTCGTCGTAGCCCATGGCCGGTTTCAGATAACTTACGGAAGAGTAGCAGAGCGCCCCGGCAACGAGCCCTATTATTACGGCCGACACGGGGCCAACGTAACCGGCCCCGGGAGTTATGGCCACGAGCCCCGCCACGGCCCCGGAGACCGCGCCGAGAACCGTCGGCTTTCCGCGAAAGGCCCATTCCACAAAGACCCATGAAAGGCCCGCCGCCGCAGCGGCCGTGTTAGTGGATACAAAGGCCACCGCGGCCTGGCCGTTGGCGCCGAGGGCGCTACCGGCGTTGAAACCGAACCACCCGAACCAGAGCAGCGCCGTGCCTATTACCGTCATGGGGAGGTTATGGGGCGGCATGTGCTCACGGAGGAAACCCTTCCTCCTTCCCACGACAAGGGCCGCCACAAGGGCCGAGATACCTGAGCTTATATGTACGACAGTGCCCCCGGCGAAATCCAGGGCGCCCGTTTTTGCTATCCAGCCCCCTCCCCATACCCAGTGGCAAAGGGGGTCGTAAACAATGGTGGCCCAGAGTATGGCGAAAAGAACAAGGGCCGAGAATTTGAACCTCTCAACAAAGGTCCCTGTTATAAGGGCCACCGTTATTATGGCGAACATACCCTGAAACATCATGAACGAGAGGTGCGGTATGGTGCCGTTGGGCTCAACGCCCACGCCGGAGAGGCCGAGGTAATCAAGAGCGCCCAGGATGCCGGCCACGTCCGGGCCGAAAGAGAGGGTGTATCCCCAGAGAACCCACTGAACGCTTATAAGACAGAGTATGAAAAAACTGTACATTATGGTGGAGAGGATGTTTTTTCCCCTCACCATCCCGCCGTAAAAGAGGGCGAGCCCCGGTATCATGAGCATCACAAGGGCCGTTGATGTGAGCACCCAGGCCGTGTCCCCCGCGCTTATAGCCTCAGGTGCCTCTCCGGCAAGTACGAGGGCCGGAAGCAATAAAATTAATAACATCGCCGTTGATGTCTTTTTAAACAATTCTCTTCTCCTTTCAGATCATGTTTTTGTTTTTTCACCTTCTTTCATCGCGCCGGTAAAAGTCCCCAGGCGTCAAAAGGTCAACGGAATGACGACGGGTGCACCTGAAAGTCCGGGTATGCGTTGCCCCCGTGCTCTCCGAAGTCGAGCCCCTCTTTTTCCTCCTCTTCGGTCACCCTGAGCCCAACCGTCGCCTTTATTATCTTAAAGAGTATAAAGGCAGCGACAAAGGTCCATGCAAAACACGCGCCCACGCCGATGGCCTGAACGCCGAGCTGCTTCATTGTGAAACCCGTCTCATTGAATAAGCCCGCCGCGAGCGTGCCCCACGCGCCGCAGACCCCGTGTACCGAGATCGCGCCCACGGGGTCGTCCACGCCCACTCTGTCAAAGAAGAGGACGGAGAAGACGACGAGTACACCGGCGATGGCGCCGAGGATAACGGAGCTTGTGGGACTTACGTTGGCACACCCCGCGGTTATGGCCACAAGGCCCGCCAGCGCACCGTTCAGGGTCATGCCTATCTCAGCCTTTTTGAATACCGCCCATGAGGTGAACATGGCAAGGACAGCGCCCGCCGCGGCGGCGAGGTTGGTGTTGACCGCTATCCTCGCTATGTCCGCTGTGCCCGTCGTCGTGCTCCCCGGGTTAAAGCCGAACCATCCGAACCAGAGGATAAAGACCCCCAGTGCGGCAAGGGTCAGGTTGTGGCCGGGGATGGCCCTGGGCTTTCCGTCGGGGCCGTATTTTCCAAGACGCGGCCCGAGCACTATGGCCCCGGCGAGCGCGGCCCACCCGCCTACCGAGTGGACGACGGTGGAGCCGGCGAAGTCTATAAAACCGAGCCCTTCGAGCCAGCCCGCCCCCTTATAAAGGCTTCCCCAGGCCCAGCTCCCGAAGACCGGATATATAATGGCGCTTACAACGGCGCTGTAAATGAGATAACTCACGTATTTGGTCCTCTCGGCCATGGCCCCGGAGACGATGGTGGCCGCCGTTGCGCAGAAAACCACCTGGAACATCCAGAAGGCGAAAAGCCAGGGGTCCTTGTCCACCGAGAAATCGCTGAAGAAGAACCCCGTTGTGCCGAAGAGGCCGTTCGAGGCCCCGAACATGAGGCCGAAACCCACGGCCCAGAAGGCGAGAGAGCCCACGGAAAAGTCCATGAGGTTCTTCATCATGATGTTTATGGCGTTCTTGGCCCTCGTAAACCCTGTCTCGACCATCGCGAACCCCGCCTGCATGAGGAAGACGAGGAATGCGGCCACAAGCGTCCAGACAAAGTCCAGGTTCTTCTGAACCTCGGCGGCCGTGGGCGCGTCCCCCGCGACGGCGGTGCCGCCGAGGAGAAATAACGAAAACAACATAAAAAGAAACTTGATCCGGGATAATTTTAAAATCATCACTTTTGTCCTCTCTTTTTACAGGGCGTCCTCGCCGTTCTCGCCCGTTCTTATCCTGACCGCGTCTTCGGCGGGAAGCACGAATATCTTTCCGTCGCCTATCTTACCGGTCCTCGCGCCCTCCATTATCGTTTCCACCACCTTTGCCGCCAGAGCCTCCGTGGTCACGACCTCTATCTTTATCTTGGGGAGGAAATCAACTGTGTACTCCGCCCCCCTGTATACCTCGGTATGCCCCTTCTGTCTCCCGAACCCCTTTACCTCGGTTACGGTCATACCCTCGATGTTTATATCGTTAAGCGCCTTCTTTACATCCTCTATCTTGAAGGGTTTTATTATCGCCTCAATCTTTTTCATCCTTTATCCCTCTAAAGGTTTTTTATTCTCCGGCGTACGGCCCGCCTTAAAAGGCGAGTGAAAAGGCCACCCCGCCGTAGACCGTTGAACTGTTTGAATCAAAACTCACACTCTCGATGGCTGTTTCCCCATCGTTTGTGAGCGGGAAGCTCCAGGCGACCTTCGGCTCAACAGAGATATTTTCGTTTATCGCCACACTTACGGACGCTGAAATCTCCCCGTTATAAAAACCCGTAAACTCCTGACCCTTTGAATCGAGCCCCATAACGGCATTATCGAGATTGACGCTCGCCGAGGCCCCGAGATTCAAGGCCGCGTTATAGGGCAGGGTAAAGGAATGGCCGACGGCGAAGACAAGGAACCCGCCCTCGCCCTCGTCATAGTCGTAATAGACGGTAAGCGACGGGCTTAAAATGATGTCGTAACCGAGCGACAGGTAAATCTCCTGCGTATCGTCGGCGCCGTCGAGGGCGTAGTATATATACCCCACGTCTATGGAGACCTTATCCACGGAGGCGGAGTAGCTGAGCGTAAGGTCTGTCTCAGTATGCTCGCTGTTGGTAAGGTCCTCGTTGGCCCAGAGGTTCAGGGCGAGACCATCGTAGCCGGCGGTAACCGAGGGCTGTATGACCCCGTTGTCGTCGGAGAGCTTCTGCCCCCTCCAGACGTAGTTGGAGAGCACGTCAATCGACGCGCCGCCGGAGACCTCCACGGCCCGGGCCGTAGAATACCCTGAGACTAAAATAAAAAATGACAGCAAAACCAGAGCGACTTTTTTCTTCAATTTCCCTACCTCCCTTGGATGTTTTAAACAAAAAAAATGCCCATCTCTTTTTAAGAGACGGGCGCCGTTGCCCTCTTTTAAAAAAATCTTATATTATGAACTTAAATGACACCCTCTTTAGTTCAATCCATTACTATTACTATTTGCAACTTTGATGCCAGAGGGGCGCACTGTAAAAAAAGACTGTCTTTAAGCCAACCCTGCCGGTCTTTACAATCCAACCCAACTTGCCGGATGGAAAATCTGCCTAAAATTTAATCACCACATGCCCTCTAACATAACAACATATCCAGGCGGCTCCTCAAGGGGAGCATCAGCCTATTTGACGCAAAAACCTTTTTATTATCGTAGAGCCGTATCTCTGGACCGAGCTGAGATGTTCCCCGGCGGCGCGGACAATCTCTTCCGGAGGAGGAACGTCCGCGGCCCCTTCAAGCTCGGCTTTATTAACTTCCAGAAACTCCTTTACCATAGAGATGGTGACCTCGAAATGGAACTGGAAACCGTAGGAGCGACGGCCCACGCGTATTAACTGGTGGGCGAAGAGATCGGAAGAGGCGAGGTTAACGGAACGCGGAGGTACGTCGAAGGTATCGCCGTGCCACTGAAAGACCGTGAACTCCCCTGGCAAACCCATAAGGAGGCCGTCCTTCGTCCCCTCTTCCGTCAGCCCGACCTTATAAAAACCTATCTCAGTGCCGCCGCCCTTATATACGCGCGCTCCGGCGGCCCTTGCCATCATCTGGGCGCCGAGACAGACGCCCATAACGGGGATATCCTTCTTGAAGGCCTCTTTCAGGAGCCTCAACTCGTCCAGTATAAAGGGGTGTTTGTCCGCCTCATAAACCCCCATGGGGCCCCCCATCGCTATAACGGCCGAAAAGCCGGCGGGGTTGTCGGGTATCTTTTCACCCCTGTATATCCGAACGTACTCCATGGCGAAGCCGGCCCTTAATATGCCCGTCCCTATGAGGCCGGGCCCCTCGCTCTCCACGTGCTGGATAATGAGTATCTTTTTTCCCACCGTAGAAACACACCTTAAAAATTTTACCCGCTAATCTTCGCCTCTTCGAAAGAGCGTATTATCTCACCGGCCACCTCTTTCATGGCCTTCCGGCTGTCCATGCTGGCCCTCCGAATGCGGCCGAAGGCCTCAGCCTCGCTCACCTTTTCCCTCTCCATAAGAAGCCCCTTCGCCTTCTCTATGACCTTTCTCGCCTCAAGGGTCTCTTTAAGGGTTCTGTTCTCTCTTCTCAATTCACGGAACTCATTAAAGCGGGCCACGGCTACCTCCACGGCAGGCAGGATCTCCTCAAACTTTACGGGTTTCATGAGATAGGCCATAACCCCCGCTCCGAGCGCCCTCTTAATTGTCACGTAGTCGCCCCTCGCCGTAAGTATTATAACCGGGGTGGCCCGCTCCCCGTTTATCTCAATGGCCGCGTCAATGCCGTCCTTACGGGGCATATTGACGTCCATGATTACGAGGTCAGGTTTTTTCGTCCTGCATATGGCGACGGCCTCCTCACCGTCGGCACCCTCGCCGGCCACCGTGAATCCGCACTCCTCGATGAACCCCTTGAGGACCTCCCTTATGGAACGGTCGTCGTCTATTACGGCTATCCTTAACATAACGCTATTATAGAAAGCAAATTCGATGCCACTTTATCCTCATTATCTCCCGGAGCGGTTATTATCCATTCTTTCAAGGCATTAGGGGCCGCAAGAAAAACCCTTAAAAGGCCTTTGAAAGCTCCGGGGCTCAGGGGCTGCGGTTTTTCGAGGCAGCGGTGATGTAATTTTAGGCGTTGAGAGGGATGGAATAAAGTTTTTTT
>JBHHVI010000031.1:0-21494 GCA_046754225.1 Thermodesulfobacteriota bacterium
TTATTCCCTTTGGAAGGGCACTGAAAAGGTGTGGATACAAGGCTTCGAGGCTATAAGATGGAAGTTGCGGCAAAAGTCTCCTGCCGAGCCTCAGTGAGCAGAAGTACTTATGGGAAAACCCGAGACCAAGCCTTGCGTATTCATACCTCAGAAAACCCATGTCAAAGGTCGCGTTATGCGCCACAAGTGGTATTGTGCCGACAAACCTCTTGAAAGCGGAAAATACTTTTTCGGGTCCCGGCGCACCAGAAAGCGTCTCAGCTGTTATGCCGTGAACACTGAAAGCCGACGGAGAAATTCTTTTTTGCGTCTTTATGAGACTATGAAACTCCGAAACGGCCTCACCGGAGTCAACAGCCACCGCGGCAAGCTCAACAATCCTATCCCCTCTTTTATAAGAAAGGCCCGTTGTCTCTATATCAACGGCCACAAAAGATGCCGGACAAGGCATGGAAGCGCTTCTTTTCATAATCCGCTCTTAGAGATAAGATTGCTTACCCCGGCCTTGCCGAGGATAGAAGGGGCAAGAGGGCTCTGCGGTCAGAATTCCTCAGCCCTTAGGGTAATTTGTTGACCGTAACACTAACCTTACCACCCCTCCTCCCCCAAAAGATGTCCTACTTGTAGATTTTCGCCATCTTTTTTATCTCGTTCTTTATGTCTTCTCTAAGTTCCGGTGGAGACAGGACTTCGACGTCAGCGCCAAACCTCAGGACTTCTCGCCTGACCTCACGAAGGTCGGCAACAGGGAACCTCATGATTATCTCGCCTCCCGGCATAGTCTCTATTATCTGGGCCTTGTGCCATATCTGCTCCGATACCCAGGTAGAGACAGAGGAGCTGAACTTTAGTGCTACTTCAACAGAGGTCTTGCCGCTCATGAGGCCGAAGTTTTCCCGAAGATAACGCTTCATGTCCGGAATTTTTCTGGGTGGGTCCACGATGTCGGCGGTCAGATTGATCTTGCTAATTCGTGACAATACGAAATCGCGAAGCCCCTTTCTCATCTGGCAGTAGGCTATGAGGTGCCAGCTACCCATGTAACAGAGTAGATGTAGCGGCACGACCGTCCTTCTCGATTCCTTTCCGCTGTGAGGACTGAAGTAGTTGATGTCCATGGGCTCACGACTGAAAAGCGAGGCCAGAACTCTGTGAAAGACAGCTTCGTCTATCCTGTAGTACTGGATGTTCTTTACAGAGACCTTCTCGCGTATGTCCTTGAGGCGGGTAGGGGAACCGGGAAAACAGTAATCGAGGAATTTTTCGAGAAGTGCGTTGAGAGATGACTTCATGGATCGGTCGGGGAGCGTGGCGGCAAGCCTCAGGGCAAGGCAGAAGGAGAGGAGTTCGTCCTCGTGAAACCATATAGGAGGAAGTTCATAACCGGCATTGTCGTACTTATAGCCTTTTCTTGATGCAATGTATGCGAGTGGGGCCGAGAGGCGACTCCTCATGAACTCTATGTCCCTCTGTGCCTGTTTGACAGATAGTTCAAACCTCCCGGCGAGGCTCCCGGCATTGGGGTATTGGCCAGATTTTATCTGCCGGTGCAGCCACTGGTATCTCTCATAGGCGAGTTTTCCAGACATAAGAGGAGCCTCTTGGACTTTCACAGGGTTTGCATAGCATGATGTTTATAATTTATACGAGAAAATATTAAGTTACATTATGTTACATAACAGAATAAAGAGTCCAGACAAAAAACCCCCTTCGGCGAACGCGCCGAAGGGGGCTGGACTTATCTTCTTCTCCTTTCACTGTCCTTCCAGACAGGGTAGACCTTACGCCTCGTGTATATGCGAAGCTCCTTCTTCGACAGTTTCAACTGGTGGCTACGGGCCTGTTTGACCAAGTAGTCCGCGAGTTTCACCTTCTGCTCAATGATGCCGTGCCAGAAAGGAAGCCCGTTCAGTCTGCCGGACTCCCTTATGCAGCGGCCTCTGTCACCGGTGGCCGCAACTTCCCTGAGCGCGGCCCTTACCTCCCGGCAGGTCTCGGGGGTAACGGAACACATCGTCATAGACGATATCGTCCCTTATCCTGCCAGGGGACTGGAGCACCCAGACGTACCTCTCCAACCGTCCGCTCACTCGCCCGCAGCCGACAGCAGCGCATCATGACTGTTTTAATACGAATCGTCGTATCTTCACCTTTTTTACCTCCGCTTGCCCCCGGCACAAGAGTCCACACATATTATTCATTTGACAATTGCACCATATTTTATTACAATTGCACCAAAAAGAGGTGCATATCTCGTTGATTAAATCGAGTCCGATATTGAAAGCGCTCTTTTCTTCTGATACAAGGATAAAGGTTCTCTCGCATTTTTTTCTCCATCCGGGTGAGAGCTTCTATCTGCGGCAGATTGAGAAACTTCTTGAAATACCGGGTGGACAGCTTCGCCGTGAACTCCTTAATCTGGAAGGTATCCGGCTTCTTGTTTCTCGCAGGGAAGGAAACCAGAAACGGTACTCTATCAACCGGGACTTCCCGCTTTACGATGAATTGAAAAATATCTTCCTTAAAACCACAGGTGCGGGCGATATCATAGGGGAGTCTCTTTCCAGGATCGAGGGAATCGAGCTGGCCTTTATATACGGCTCTTTTGCCAAAGGAGAAGAACATCCCGGAAGCGATATAGACGTCATGGTCGTGGGAGATGTCCCTGACAGGGAAGTAAGCCGGGCGATTTCCAGCGCCGAGAAAAGGCTTCATCGAACGGTGAATTACTCTCTCTACGAGCGTAAAGAGGTAAGTGCCCGTCTCGACAAAAAAGACGATTTCATTATGACCGTTTTCCGTGAACCCCATATCATCCTCCTTGGAAGCAAGAATGACGAATTATTCAGAACTGCGCAGGGCTAACCGTATAAAAGCCGGCAAGTTCTCCAAAAAGCAGATCCGGGACTGCCTGAAACTTGCCGAGCGGGATATTGCTACCGCAAGGAAGATAGTCGCCGACAATTCTGACTGGGGATACAATATAGCCTATAACGCCATGCTTCAGGCCGCAAGGGCCGTCATGTTCTCCAGGGGCTACCGCGCCACCGGCGAGGGGCAACACGCAACCACCATAGAGTTTGTACATAATGCCCTGGGCGATGAATTCACTTCCACACTCGAGTTCATGGATCGGATGAGACGCAAGAGGAACAGGGCCGTCTATGACATGGCCGGGTTCATATCCTCAAAGGAAGCTTCCGAGGCCATAGAAACCGCCGAGAGCTTCGTTCAAGCAATTACGGACCTACTTAATCCAGTGTCGCAACGTTGAACATCCCTGCACAATATCCGTCGTCACATCACTTCGCTTTAAGCGTCAACTCCTGGTGAAGAATATCTTGTCTCCTCATAAGCGCTCACTTCCTATACCGGATTTTCTCTCTTAGAGAACTCAGTCTAAAGTTAACCTTCTTCCTTTCGGCGACGGCAAACGATTGCGAGGAGGGATAAAAAGCCGGTGAGAAACGGTCGATAGGTAGAAGCACAAACAAAAAACCCCCCTTCGACTGACACGCCGAAGGGGGGTTTAATCTATCCCTTTTTCCTCCCCCTGTCCTTCCAGACAGGGTAGACCTTCCGCATGGTGTTTATGCGGAGGTCTCGCCTTGAAAGCTTCACCTGGTGGCTTCTCGCCTGTTTTACGAGGTATTCAGCGAGTCTCACCTTCTGTTCCACTATTCCATGCCATGCCGGGAGGCCGTTCAGCTTATTGAACTCCCTTACGCAACGGTTCCTGTCACCGGTGGCCGCAACTTCCCTGAGCCCGGCCTTTACCTCCCGGTAGGTCTCCGGGGTCATCTTCACGGATATCCCGCCGCCCTTTCCGAACCGGCCCACGAGGAGACACATGTTGGTACCGACCTTAACCTCTATGGGCATCTTCGGAAAGGAATGGAATATGTCGTCGTAGAGGATATCTTCCCTAACCACTCCCGGTGATTGCAGTACCCAGGTATATTTATCCCATCTCAAAAATACAAAATTAGCATACCCCTTCTTTTTCAGCCTGCTTCGCTGATCCTTGCTCTTATCCACATGATACTTAGCTATTATCTTCCTGTCGATGGCAGAGAACCGCTCGTGCTTGCGCTCGGGGTATTCTACCGCACAGTACTTTGTATATCCAAGAGACGTATAATTCACCAGTTGCTGTAAGAGCCCCTGCCAGTTTTGTACTTCATAGGTGTAACCCATATATTTGACCTCCCGGTCTTTCATGGTTACGCGCTCCTGCGCAGTTGACAAACCCCCTCTATGCACTGTCTCTTAACGGTACGTAGAGGGGGGCTGCCAACCCCCTAGAATGTGTGCTGGATGTGAATTTTCAAGTGTGCTTTATGACGGGTTGCCATACCCGCCGCACTCGGACCGCCACTGCCTGCAGCGGTTCTCAGACTCTACTCGTTCACGCTAATCAACCCTCGACGCCGTAATTACGGCTCGGTGGGGTCTTTCCACGTTAGGCATGTTCGTCAAGACTTGAGTCCGGCGCGGATTTGTCTGTTCACGATGGTTGTAGTCCACGAAGGACCGGGGCCGAATACAGAAGAGCCCCCTTACTTTCCCATGCAGGGATTTCGGATACCCATTGCTATTAACCGCTATGGCCTCACCGCTCTCAAGTCTCTCACCAGGTTGCACCCTCCTGAGACGGATAGGGCGCTTTACCCATGAGCTTCATCATGGGCCTCTCTCGGGTTGAGCTATTCACCGATATCTGTTACCAGATACCAGCTCCCCCGCCTGGTCCGGGTTGAGGCATTACTGCCACCCCCCGGTTCGGATTTTCACCAATTCAAACATGCCGGGCTCTCTTCCTGATTGCCGGAAGAAAACCATTTCCATGTCGCCCAAATTCGCGTATATCCCGCGCAGTGGGTAGAAACGCTTTTACACGTAGCCCCCGTTGCCACCGCGCCAGCACGTCTCCGTGCACGCGGCGACGTCCATCGCCAATACAGTACGCCCGGCAAGCGCATTAGTTTGACGATAGCCAACTCTGGAGGTGGCGAACTCCTCCATGTTGACCTGCACAACATTCAAACAGGTAATTTTAACTTCGGCAGGGTCTTTCGTTACAGAGCTAAATAAGATAACACTCCGTAACAAAAGCCATTAGACATCCAATGGGTATCAGACTTGATTTTCAGTAATTTGGTCGGCCTTTACAGGCGGCTCTTTCATCAGACACGCAGGCTCAATGAGCCTGGCAACATGGGCCGGAACGGCCTCTTCGATGGGATACAGGGTTACTTACTGCTACTCTTCCTACATGCCCAGAGATCGGTTGATCTCACTTTACGATCCTTGTAACTCTTCAATCCTTCAACACTTTCCCTTCTCTTCACCGTATAAACGCGAACCCTATTATGAATACAGTATAGGAGAGCGCAAAAAAAATATACGGCTTCTCTCTCCTTATCTCACCTTTACTCCCTGAAGCATTATTCGTGTGTGCCTGTCAGGCAGGGCTCCTTTATGACAAAACACGACCTACTAAATTAACCTTATGTAACAAATCTACATTAAAAACGAGTCGTTGTCAAGAGAAAAATATATAAATATCTTTATAAAACGAATGGTTAGCTGTTCCAAGCAATCATTGCCAAACACGACTAAATAGTACGAAGTGTAATGATTATTTAAAAATTTATATGGTATTTTGTACTATGTATTGGAAAAGTAAATTTACCGTTGCCTCTTCAGGTAACCTGTGGTAGAATTTTTTGAAGTCGCAAGAGACTATCTCCTGACCTCTCCCTCGGGTGTAAGGCAGGAACCCCGTCAAAGCGCCAACACTGAAATAAAGGAGGTGTAAAGGCCATGCGCTTTGTGGTACGCAAGAGTAGCCAATGGGCCGTGGGCCGCTATCAAGGTCGCAACTGATCGTATAGAAACACTTTTGCTTTATTTGTTACCCATTCCGCCGTAATCCTTATTTACGGCAAAGAATAATGAGACCTACAAGACCTTAACGGCCACCGCCGTCCTTTAACTGCTCCATATCTCCGCTGAAGGGACTCTTCTGCCTTGTTGAACTGAGCCCCTCGACTGAGTTGCGTGCTTTTGGCGGCTGGCCTATGAAGGTAAATCTTGAAATTCTTAATACCAAAGAGGTTGAGGAACGTATCGCAAAGGAGGTCGTAAAGGCCTTGGAACCCCTCCTTGCCAAAGGGAAGGGTGATACTGATGTGCTTTTTACAGTCACCTCCCTCGCTGAATATCTCGGGGTATCCAAGCAGTGGGTATACGACCGGATTAAGTTCAAGGAGATACCATACATCAAGGTTGGAAAATTCCCGAGGTTCAGGAAGAGGGACATAGACCGCTGGCTCGATTCTCTCAAGGTGCCTGCGGTAAATCCCTGTTCGGGCAAGCTTAAGAGACTCAAATGAAAGGAGGTGTTGAAAGGGGTGTGCAATGGCTTTGGAGAAGGCTTCCAATGAAAAATAAAAATATCAATGAAAGGAGGCATATGCGTCATGGCTAAGACAAAAGGCCTGTACAAGCGTGGAAACATATGGTGGCTGAGGTATGCGGGGCCGGACGGCAGGACCCGCTATGAGTCCAGCAGGACCTCATCGTACCGGGATGCTCAGGATATACTAATCAATAGGAAGAAGGAAGTTCAGGAAGGAAAGGATCCCACGCTGGTAAGGAAGATAAAACATCATCTTTTTGACGAGTTGGCCGGCCACTACGAGACCTGGTCCGGGAGGCAGAGGTCTTTCAAGTCAAAACAAGGGTTCATAAAGCAGCTGAAAAAGGCCTTCGGCGGGCTTCCTCTGAGAAGTTTTACTACGAGGGGCCTTGAAGAGTACCAAACCAAGGCCCTTTCTGAGGACAAGGCACATTCCACCATCAACCGTCATATAGCCACCCTCAAGCATATGTTCACAAAGGCCGTGGAGTGGGAGATGGTGGAGGAGGAAGTCCTGAAAAAGGTAAGGAGGGTAAAACTACTGCCCGAGAACAACCGCAGGCTCCGGTACCTCTCCAGAGAAGAGTGCAGGGCCCTCATGGACGCCTGTGCAGACCACCTGAAGCCGGTAGTCGTAACGGCCTTAAATACGGGGATGAGAAAGGAAGAAATACTCTCCCTTGAATGGGATAGGAACATCGACCTCAAGCACGGCTTCATACTCCTTGAGAAGACCAAGAACGGCGAGCGAAGGGAGATACCCATAAACAATACCCTCCGGGAGACGCTACAGGGCCTTGTGAGGCACATAAAAAGCCCTTACGTCTTTACTGATAGGGCGGGTAACCGTTTCAGGGATCTCAAGAAGTCCTTTGCCGTAGCGCTCAGGGATGCAACCTTGGACCAATGTCCAGATTGCAGTTTTGAGGCTCAGAAGGGCGAAGCGGCAGAGCCTGGCCAGTGCCCTGAGTGCGGTACAGGGATGGAACGAAGGGAGGGCATCAGGGACTTCAGGTTCCATGACCTGAGGCATACCTTCGCCAGCCACCTCGTAATGGCGGGTGTGGACATTACGACCGTAAAGGAACTCCTCGGTCACAAGACCCTTGCCATGACGCTAAGGTACGCCCATCTCGCCCCTGCGCACAAGGCAAGGGCCGTGGAGATACTCGACAAAAACCTCGGCCTCAACTCTACTATACAAAAACTATACAATTTCAAGAAAAAAGGGCTACGGCAAAAGCCGTAACCCCTTGATTTAATTGGTGGGCCGCCGGGGGCTCGAACCCCGGACCTCCTGATTAAGAGTCAGCTGCTCTTCCAACTGAGCTAGCGGCCCTGTGTAAAAAACCTTTTTAAAGGGGGGGACCTGTTATTAAAAGTTCCGCGCCCCGCCGTGGATGCCTTTTCCCGCAAAAAAGTCTTTTAATTACCCGCAAAAAAATTTCCCGCATAAACAACCGCCCCCGTAAGGCGGGGCGGATATGGCGCGCCTGAGAGGATTTGAACCTCCGACCCTCGGCTTCGGAGGCCGATGCTCTGTCCGCTGAGCTACAGGCGCTCAGGCTGACTTTTAATTTATAAAAAATGCCGCCCCTTGTCAAGGAGGCCGAACCCGGGGAACAAAGATTTTTACTTGACAGGATTTTTATGATATTTTTTGAAGATATATTTTGACCAGCCTTGGAGAAATCTTTTATAACGAAAACCCGTCAGTGCCGGAGTTAAACGGCGCCTCCTATGTTTGAATACATCAAAAAAAGCGTCCACGCCAAAATACTCGTACTCATTATCGGCATAATGGCCGTGGGGGTTACCGCCTCCATCTTCTGGGAACTCAGGAGCAGGGAACAGGACCTCCTCGAGGAAAAACTCAAGGCGAGCAGGTTCATGGCCCGGCCGGTCTTGAACGCCATTTACGAGGATATGCTCGAGGAAAGGGCCGACCTCGCGCGCCGGCTCCTGAAAACACTGAGCCATGTCCAGGGCGTGGAAATAAAGATAATAAGAAGCAACGGCGTCGAAGAGGCCTTCAGGGACTTAAAGACCATAAAGGAAGTCAAAAAGGAATACGGCGAGGTAAAACCCGAATGGACCGCCGACCATCCCGATGTGGAAAGCAATCTCGCAAAGGGCTCTGAGACGGAAAAATTCAAGGAGGCCTACAACACCTTCAAGACCGACTGGAAAAAGGGGCCCACCTATTACACCGAACAAAGGGACGGAAGGCCCTTCTTTACCTACTTAAACCCCATAGAGAAGAAACCCAAGTGCAATACCTGCCACACCGGCGAGGGCGCCCGCGGCATACTCATGATATCAACCCCGCTGGACGACATGTACCTAATACTGGCCAGTAACAGGAACCAGTGGTTTGTCACGGGGCTCGTGGCGGTATTTCTCGGCGGCATACTCATATCCACACTTGTTAAGAGGTCCGTTACAGGCCCCATCAGGAAAAACGTGGAGGTCATAAAGAGGATAGCCGACGGCAAGGCCGATATCTCGGAGCGCGTCGACGTGCACTCCGAAGACGAACTGGGCTACCTCTCCTCGGCCTTCAACAACATGCTCGACAGCCTCGAAAAAAGAGACGAGGAGAACAAAAGGCTCTTCAAGATAATTGAGAAGAGCAAGGAGGAATGGGTCGCCACCTTCGACTCCATTCAAGACCTTATGTCCCTGCATGACCGCGACGACAGGGTCCTCAAGGTGAACAGGGCCCTGGCGCGGAAACTAAACATGCGCCCCGAGGAGATGATAGGCATGTCCTGCAAGGAACTCTTTTACGGCGGCGAGGCCTCACATGGAAAATGCCCCCACAACCGCACGCTCACCACAGGCGGGGTCATGGACGTGGAGGTTGACGACCTCGCCGTGGAGGGCACATACAAGTTGACGACCTTCCCCATATTGAGCGAGACAGGCACCGTCGGCGCCGTCGTACACGTGGCCAGGGACATAACCCTTGAAAAATTATTGAGGGAGCAGCTCCTCCATGCCGAGAAGCTTTCGAGCGTCGGGAAACTCGTGGCCGGCATAGCCCATGAGCTCAATAACCCCCTTATGGGCATCATGGGTTTCAGCCAGATACTCATTGACACATCAGATGACAAGAGCGTCGGGGAGATTAAGGGGAAACTTGAAAAGATATACCATGAATCGATGAGGACCGCCAGGATAGTACAGAACCTCCTTACCTTCGCGAGGGCGAAAAAGACGGAGAGGGAGTATACCAGCATAAACGAGACGATAGAGCATACTTTCGACTTGAGGGAATACTCCCTCACGGCAAATAACATTGCCGTCACCCTCGACCTCGACAAGGACCTGCCCGCCACCATGGTCGACAAGTACCAGATTCAGCAGGTCTTCATCAACATCATAAACAACGCGGAGGACGCCATGGTAGAGAGTAGCGGCGGGGGTAGCCTCACCATAAGGACGAGGAAGAAGGACGGGAAGATTGAGATGACCTTTATCGACGACGGCCCGGGCATACCGGCGGATATCATACACAAGGTCTTTGACCCGTTTTTCACCACCAAGGAGGTGGGAAAGGGCACGGGCCTCGGGCTCTCCATAACCCACGGCATAATAACCGAGCACGGCGGAACGGTGAAGATGGATAATAATCCCGGCGGCGGGGCCGTTGTCACGGTAAGGCTCCCCATAGTGAAAAAGGCCTTATGGGACGAGGTATGGCGGGCCTTTGAGGACGAAGGCGCCGAAGCGGCGCCCCTTGGCGAAGGCGAGGTCCTTATAGCGGACGATGAAGAGAGCATCCGGGAATCCCTCGCGGGAATACTTACGAGAAGGGGGTTTAACGTAGATTCCGTCGCCGACGGAGCTCTGGCCCTTGAGGCGCTGAAGACGAAAAAATACACCATCGTAATTACCGACATCAAGATGCCCGGTCTAAACGGCATAGAGCTCTACCGTGAAATCGAAAAGAATTACCCCGGCTTGAAAAACAGGGTTATAATGCTCACAGGCGACGTCTTCAGCGAGGAGGTAAAAGAGTTCCTCTCTGAGAAAAAATGCCCCTTCTTCTTGAAGCCTTTTGAGACGAAAGAGCTCCTCGAGGCCGTAAAGAAGGTTCTTTCGGCCTGACCGTAATCTTACACCCGAATTTCGCGGCGCCTTTCACCCGAAAACGCGGTTACTTTAACCTCCGGGACACCCGGCGCTCCTTTTGAGCCGTTCCGGTGCAATAAAAGGTCTTGTGTTATAATTACGCATTGTGAAAGTATCGGTAATCATACCGGCGCTCAATGAGGCGCGCCTCATAGCCGGAACCATAGATAAGATAGGGGGCGCGGCCGAGGTGATAGTCTCAGACGGCGGAAGCGTTGACGGGACCGCCGCCGTTGCTCAAAAGTCGGGCGCGAGGATAATGGTGACGGAGCCGGGCCGGGGTATGCAGATGGACAGGGGGGCCCGGGAGGCCGCGGGAGACGTCCTTGTTTTCCTCCATGCCGACACCGCGCTTCCGGCGGGCTGGAAGGAATCAATTTCAAGGGCCCTTGAAGACGATAATGTTACGGCGGGGGCCTTCAGGCTCGGCATCGATTCCCCCGCCCGGTGGCTCCGCGTAGTAGAGTTTGTGGCAGGGTTCAGGGCGCGATTCCTCAAGCATATATACGGCGACCAGGCCATTTTCGCGCGTAGAGACGTCTTTTTCCGCGTGGGCGGGTTCCGCAATCTTCCCTTGATGGAAGATGTCGATTGTGTTAAGAGATTAAGGAAAACCGGCAAGTTCGTTCTCCTCAATAAATACGTAAAGACATCGCCGCGGCGATGGGTCTCCGGCGGGATGATCAGAAATACCCTGAGGAACTGGCTATGCCTTATATTCTACACGATGGGGTTCTCTCCTGAGAAACTCTACAGTTGGTATTACAGGAAACCCTTGAGCCGCGGTCATAGATAGATTCCCAAAAAATTTTTATCCTTTTAAAATCCCATACTAAAAAAGGGGAGGGTCATGGAATTCAAGTCAGTAGCTAACTTAGAGGAGTTCTTAATGGGCGCGGTGCGCGAGACAAGGGGCGGCCTGGAGGTTGTGGACGAACTCCTCGTAAGGGAAGAGATAATAGACGGGCTTGTCCGCGGCGCCGTATTCAGCCGTGACAGCGCTGTGTCGAATGAGTGCCGCAAGACCATTAAACTCATCGCCAGGAGCATGGGGGCGTGGCCCGCCTCCATACAGGGGCTTTACGAGGCCATGGGCCGGGGCGAGTGCGGCGGGTTTAGCGTGCCCGCAATAAACATCAGGGGACTCACATACGACACGGCAAGGATGGTCTTCAGGTCCGCAATGAAACACAAAGCCGGGGCCTTTATCTTTGAGATCGCCAAAAGCGAAATCGGCTATACCGGGCAGAGACCGGCGGAATATACGGCCTGCGTCCTGGCGGCGGCCGTAAAGGAGGGTTTCAAGGGGCCCGTCTTCATTCAAGGCGACCACTTCCAGATAAACGCCAAGAATTTCGCCAGGGACAGGGACGGGGAGGTTCAGTCCATTAAGGACCTCATAAAAGAGGCGATAGACGCCGACTTCTTTAATATAGATATAGACTCATCAACGGTAGTCGACCTCTCGAAGCCCGATGTAACAGAGCAGCAGCGCCCCAACTTCGAGACCACCGCCGCCCTTACGCGGTTTATAAGGGAGAACGAGCCCGAGGGGGTCACCGTCTCAGTTGGCGGGGAGATCGGAGAGGTGGGCGGGAAGAACTCCACAGAGGAGGAACTCCGCGCCTTCATGGACGGGTTCCTGAAGACCCTCGGGGAGGACGTAAAAGGCATCAGCAAGATAAGCATCCAGACCGGCACCTCCCACGGCGGGGCGGTGTTGCCCGACGGCTCCATCGC
Source organism: Thermodesulfobacteriota bacterium (assembly GCA_046754225.1). Classification (GTDB taxonomy): domain Bacteria; phylum Desulfobacterota; class GWC2-55-46; order GWC2-55-46; family JADFVP01; genus BTQV01. The sequence continues at coordinate 12,302 of JBHHVI010000031.1, forward strand.
GAAGGTAAAGGTGGACTTCGATACCATTGAAAAACTTTCCAGGGTCGCCAGAGAGGTCTACGGCCTCGCGGGCGTGGTACAGCACGGGGCCTCCACGCTCCCCGACGATGCCTTCCACCTCTTCCCGGAACGCTCCGCCTCGGAAGTCCACCTCGCCACGGGCTTCCAGAATATCACCTACGACAGCCCGGACTTCCCCGGGGAGCTTAAGAATGAAATATACAGTTGGCTCGCTGAAAACCTCTCGGCCGAGCGGGGTGACGGGATGACCGACGAGCAATTCTATTACAAGACGAGAAAAAAGGGGTTCGGCCCCTTCAAGGAGAAGATGTGGAAGATGGACGCCGAGAGGATAAAGTCTATCTCCCATGAACTTGAGGAAAAATTCGACCTCCTCTTCGACAAGCTGAAGATACAGGGAACTACTGAGTACGTAAAAAAATTCGTTGGCTGATTTCCAGCGCGGCAAACTCCCGGCATTGCGGACATTAAAACACTCTAAAAGGGAATAACAAAAGATGATACCGGCGACGCAAATGAAGAGCGGCATGACAGTACTATACAAAGGAGAGCCCCACAGGGTGGTCGCCATTCAGCACGTGACCGCGGGCAGGGGCATGGGCATGATCCAGGCGAAACTAAAAAACCTCAGGACCGGCGCGAACGCGGAGAACAGGTTCCGCTCAGACGAGAGGATAGAGAGGGCGCGCCTTGAAACCCACGAGATGGAATACCTCTATGCGAGCGACGGCGAATACCACTTCATGAACACCGAGACCTTTGAGCAGATAGTCCTCACCGACGATGTCGTGGGCGACTATAAATTCTACCTCATACCAAACATAAGATTCATGATAGAGTTCTACGACAACTCCCCCGTGGGTGTGGAGCCGCCAAAGGTCGTGGAGCTCGAGGTGGTTGATACGGCCCCCTTCTTAAAGGGCGCCACGGCCACATCGTCGCCGAAACCGGCCACCCTTGAAACAGGGCTTGTGGTAAACGTACCCCCCTTTGTTGAGAACGGCGAAAAGATAAGGGTGGACTCGGAGAGCGGCAAATACCTCGAAAGGGCCCGGTAAAGAATCCCATCTCCCGCCGTCCGCACTCATCGGCCTCTTATTGCTCCTGACTTGAGCTAACCCGCCTGCATATAATAAAGTCCGCCCCCTACGCCAATAAGTCCATTATCGCCGCCCATGAACCCTCAAACAACTTTTGATTAACTCCCTCAAAAATCTTTTGATTACCCTCAAAAAACTTTTTTGATTAAAAGAGGCCGCTTCTTTGGATATAATGGGGATATAATAGAGGATAACGGCGATGGGTGTACTTGCCGCCGGCAGCAGAGATCAACCCCCACGAACAAATAAAAATTAAAATGAAAAAAACCCCTCAAGCAGCGGCCGACGTGAAGACCAAAATAGCGGCGCGCCTTAAAAACCTTCCAACCCTGCCCGGCGTCTACCTTATGAAAGGCGCCAGGGGCGAGGTGATTTATGTGGGCAAGGCGAAGAACCTCAAGAGCCGGGTGAGGAGTTATTTCCAGGGCCCCCGGGGTCCGGGGGGGGACGGAAGGTACGCCGTAAGGTTTCTCGCCTCGAAGACCGAGGATATAGACTGCATAATAACGGACAACGAAAAGGAGGCCCTCTTCCTCGAGGATACGCTCCTCAAGCAATACAAGCCCAGATACAACATAAGGCTCAAGGACAGCAAGACCTACGTCTCCATAAAGATAACCACCGCGGAGAAATTTCCGCGTATCCTCGTTACTAGACAGATAAAAAAGGACGGCTCAAGGTATTTCGGCCCCTATGTGTCGGCCCGAAGCGTACGCGGGACGGTGAAACTCATGAGGAGGATATTCCCCTTGTGCGTCTGCGGCTTATCGGAGTTTCGGAACATGACAAGGGCGTGCCTCGATTACCAGTTAGGCCTCTGCAGCGCCCCGGCCGTGGGGCTCATTACGGAAAAGGCTTACAAAGAGCTTGTGGACGGGGCGATAATGTTTCTTGAGGGAAAGAACGTCGAGCTTTTAAGGATTCTAAAAAGGAGGATGAAAGAAGCGGCAAAAAGGCTTGATTTTGAGGAGGCGGCCAGGCTCCGCGACCAGGTCTCTTCCGTAGAGGGGATGCTCGAAACCCAGAGGGTCGTAACGCACAGCCGGATTGACCAGGACATATTCGCCCTCGTAAGGGAGGTTGGGCTTATTTCCATACAGGCCGTCTTCGTAAGGGGGGGGCGGATGGTCGACAGCCTTAATTACTCCTTCCGGGACACGTGCCTTGACGCCGAAGAGATACTTTCGTCATTTGTAACGCAGTTCTACCGCTCCGAAAGATTCATTCCCGGAGAGGTAATCGCGGCTCTAAGGCCCGGGGACCGGAAACTCATTGAGGAGTGGCTATGTGAAAAGGGGCGAAGGAAGGTGCGGGTCGTGGCGCCGATCCGGGGGGACAAATTAAAACTCTTAAAACTCGCGGAGCGGAACGCCCTTGAGGCGATGAGGAAAAAGAGGGAAGAGGAGCCCGAGGAATCTCAGGCGGTAAGGGAACTCCAGAAGAGGCTCAGGCTTAAAAGGCCCCCATATAGAATTGAAGCCTTCGATATATCGAACATCAGCGGAAGAAACGCCGTAGGGGCCATGGTAACATTCAAGAACGCCGGAGCCGACAAATCAGGCTACAGGCTCTTTAAGATAAAAGAAGCCCTCGGCCCCGACGACTACGCCATGATGAACGAAGTCATGTCACGTCGATACAATAAGGCCCCCCGAGGCGGGGCGCCCGACCTCATCATCGTTGACGGCGGTAAGGGCCAGCTCGCCGTAGCCCTCAGGGTGCTCCGTGAACTCGGCCTCGATGAGAGAGTTGAGGCGGCCGCCCTCGCAAAAGACAAACCCCTTGAGGAAAAGGGGGCAATATCGCCGGGCGCAAAAAGACCCTCCAGGGGCGAGAGGGTCTTTTTGCCCAACAGAAAGGACCCCGTTCTTCTTAAAGAGGGCACAAGGCCGGACCTCCTTTTAAGGAGGATCCGCGACGAAGTCCACAGGTTCGCCATAACGTACCAGAGGAAGCTTCGGCAAAGAGATGCCATGAGGTCCGTCCTCGACGATGTGGCGGGTATAGGCCCTAAAAGGAAACAGGCGCTCTATAAGAGGTTCGGGGACATAGACGGCATACTCGGCGCCGATATTAAAGACCTCATGGAGGTTACGGGCGTAACAAAAGAGACGGCCGAGAGGTTAAAGGGCTTAAAGAAGAATGAACGGGTTTTTTAAGGGGGCGAAAACGCCCGCCCCTCAGAAGGGCACCGAGACCTCCGGGGCCGCGCTCCTGAGCGTTTCTTTCATAAAGGACTTGGCCCTGTCAAGGAGCTCTTCCGTTGACGCCTCTATCCTCAGGACAAGGACGGGCTGGGTGTTACTGGCCCTCACAAGGGCCCATCCCCCCTCAAAGTTTATCCTCAATCCGTCTATGGTTATTATATCCCGCACCCTGAAATCCTCCGTACCCTCTCCCACAATCTCCTTCAACTTATCTATCACCTTGAACTTCAATTCGTCGGGACATTCCACCCTCACCTCGGGGGTGACCTGAGTGGCGGGTAGATTCGCCAGGAGCGTTGAAAAAGCCGTCTTTTCGTCTTTCACCCTCCGCTTCGCCAGTATCTCCGCGAGCCTGCACGAGGCGTATATGGCGTCGTCAAAACCATAATACCTGTCGGCGAAAAAGATATGGCCGCTCATCTCCCCGGCCATGGCCGCGCCGAGTTCCTTCATCCTGGATTTTATGAGGGAATGTCCCGTCTTCCACATGACGGGCGTGCCGCCGCGTTTTTTTATCTCATCGTAGAGGACCTGCGAACACTTTACCTCCCCGACTATAGTCTCGCCGGGCTTCTCTTCGAGTATATCCCTTGCGAAAATTACCATGAGGCGGTCCCCCCAGATAATATCGCCCCCTTCGTCCACGACGCCGATCCTGTCCGCGTCTCCGTCGTAGGCCACGCCGAAGTCCGCCCCCTCGGACTTTACCCTCTCTATAATGTCAACGAGGTTGGCGGGGACGGTGGGGTCAGGATGGTGGTTCGGGAAGGTCCCGTCAGGTGTGCAGTAGAGCTCAACCACTTCGCAGCCGAGGTCCCGTAGGAGCTGGGGCGCCACGGGCCCCGCCGTACCGTTGCCGCCGTCGAGCACGACCTTTATGGGCCTTTTGAGCGGCGCCAGATCAAACCTCCCCTTTATATCCTCTATATACCTTGAGATAATATCAATCTTATCGACTGTGCCGGGGGTGAATTCCGGCGGGGCGTGACCGAGGACGTCCTTTTTGATGACCTCTTTAAGGAGCTGGATCTCGGTGCCGTGTATCGTTTCTTTACCGATACTTATCTTGAAGCCGTTATACTCCGGGGGGTTGTGGCTGCCTGTAATCATAAAGCCGCCGTTCACCTGAAGGGTATGGGTGGAAAAATACTGCAGCGGCGTGGGGCAGACCCCGAGGTCGACACAGTTTATCCCGCTCTCCGTAAGGCCCTTTATAAGGGCCCCCTTCAGGGGCTCCGAACTCGTCCTTACGTCCATGCCGATGCTTACCGTAATAGGGTCCTTCAAGAGGCCGCTTCCGCGGACATAGACGCCGTAGGCCCTCGCTATAAGCTCCGCCGTCTCTGTTGTAAGGTCGACCCCGTAAGTCCCCCTGATATCGTATTCACGGAATATGTTATCTGAAATATTCGCCATCTGAAAGCCTCTCTTTTCCTTAAAAGTTTTTTGTCTTATATGCCGTGAAAAAAATCAACCTTTGCCTTTTTTTCTGAGCCTCAAAAAAAATTCCTTCAGCATCGCACCCGCCTCGGCCTCTCCCACGCCGGCTCTCACCTTGACCCTGTGGTTAAGCCTCCTGTCATTTGCTATGTCGTATAACGAGCCGCAGGCCCCGGCCTTGGGGTCGCGCGCGGCGAAGACGAGCCCCGGTATCCGCGCCTGTATTACGGCGCCCATGCACATGAGACACGGCTCGAGGGTAACATAAAGGGTGGCCCCCTCAAGGCGCCAGCTCCCGAGTTTTTTAGCCGCCCTCTCTATGGCGACCATCTCGGCATGGAGCGTGGGGTTACGGCCCGTCTCCTTCCTGTTATACCCCCTGGCTATTACCTCCGGGCCATGGACTATAACAGCCCCCACAGGGACCTCTCCCCTCTTTTCAGCCTTAACGGCCTCCTTCAGGGCCTCGGCCATAAAAAGGCTATCTTTGTCTTTAGCGCCCAATCTATCTTAAAAGGTTTTAAGGTTACAGTAAAGGGGAAACCGGCCCGAGCCTGATTTAAAAAAAATCAACGCACTCAGCGCCTTCTCATAACCGCAAAGAGCGCCTTCGGCAGAGGGGTCATAGTGCCGTGATACACGGTGTCCTTTATGGAAAGGACTTCGAATGCGGGAGAAAAATACCCCTTAATCTCGTCAGGCGAAAAACGGTAGGGCCCCTCTTTCATCGTTTCGAGGTGGCTGAAGCATTTCAAGAATAGATAGCCTCCCCTTTTAACGAGTCCTGATATGGAGTCGAAATAACTCTCTCTATATTCAGGTGAGAGGGTATGAAAACACCCCCTGTCAAAGACAAAATCGAACTCTCTTTCAAGGGCGCTGTCGAGGATATCGTTCTGGACGAACTCTATCTCGAGCCCCATTTGAGCGGCCTTTCGGGCGGCCGTCTTTATGGCCGACCCCGATATGTCAGCCGCCGTAACGCTGAAGCCGAGCCCGGCGAGGGCGAAGGCCTGCGTGCCCGGGCCCGTGCAGAGGTCGAGACACGTCCCGGAAGTCAGGGCGAGACTCTTTAGGGCCCCTTCGAGGTCGGGGTCTATGGCCTCGAAGTACCACGGCATCTTCTCCACGGCATCTTCGCTGTATAGTTTTTCCCAGTCCCTCGGCTCCATAACCCTCCCTCCTGCCCCTGATTGACATAAATCGGCCCGTGAAGTACCCTTATCATAACAAAAAGCCCGTGATTACACTAAAAAATTCTTAGGGAGCCCTGAATATGCAGCGTTTAAGCCTGAAAACGAATAAAAGGTGCGAACTTCTCGACATCACCGAAGAGGTGGCCGGGGCCGTAAAAGAAAGCGGCGTCAGGGACGGTATAGTCATTGTATACTGCCCCCACACCACCGCCGCCATTACCATAAACGAGAACGCCGACCCTTCCGTATGCCGCGACATCCTGATGAAGACCTCCAAGGTCATAGAAGAGGGGGACCCGGAGTACCGCCACGGCGAGGGCAACTCCGACAGCCACGTTAAATCCTCCCTCACCGGCGCGTCGGAGACAATAATAATAGAGAAGGGAAGGCTCGTCCTCGGCACATGGCAGGGGGTCTACTTCTGCGAATTCGACGGGCCGAGGTCACGTAACTGCTTTTTAAAGATCCTCGCAGGATGAGCTGATTCCCCCTTTGACAGATAGTATGGTGTGATATATATTACAGTGGAAAATCGTGTAATACGTTAAGACTCGTAAAGACCCTGCATCAAGGCGCATCGCTACAAACAACTGCCCATTTCGACAAAGTGCCGGAGGGCGCTGATGACTGAGGAAAGACCGATTTCTCCAGGCGATATTGAGGATGACGCCGACGGGAGCGACAGGGCCATACAGATAGCCGACCGTATCTGGTGGGTAGGCCGCAAAATACCCGGCGACCAGTTCCAGTGCAATGCATACCTCATAGAAAACGGTGAAAACTCCCTTCTCCTGGACCCCGGCGGATACCTTACCTTTGACACAGTATGTCGCAGGGTGGCGGAGGTAATCCCCTTTTCAAATATCCGTTATTTCATATGCCACCATCAGGACCCTGACGTGGCGGGCGCATTGAGGGTACTTGACAAACACCCGCAGAGAAGCCCCGAGGCTGTCATAATAACCCACTGGAGGGCCATACAGCTTCTGAAGCATTATGACGTCAGTATTCCCTTCCTGGATATAGAAGAACACGAGTGGCGCATTGACGCCGGAGGCCGCGTCCTCAAGTTTATATTCACCCCATACCTGCATTTCCCCGGCGCCTTCTGCACCTTTGATGAACAATGCGGCGTTCTTTTTTCAAGCGATATCTTCGGAGGATTCACCAAGAAGTGGCGCCTCACGGCCGACGAATCATATTTTGATGGCATGCGCCCATTCCACGAGCATTACATGCCCTCGAGGGAGATTCTGATGCACAGCCTGCTTAAAATCGAAAAATTCCCCATAAAACTGATAGCCCCCCAGCACGGCTCCGTCATCCCGGAAGAACTCGTGCCCGATGTAATTGACAAACTAAAACAGATAGACTGCGGCATATATGCCATGGCAATGGAGAGCACCGATATTATGAGGCTCTCCGCCCTCAACAAGGCGCTTAAGGACATCACAAACGTTGTCGTAAAGTACCGGGACCTGAAGGATATAACAAAGGCCCTATCCGGGATATTAAGAAGTGTGGTCTCTGTCGACAGAGTGGAGTTTTACGCCGGTACGGGAGACGGAGAAGCCCTGCTTTTCTCCCCTGAAAACGATTACAGAGGCACCGCGGAGTTTCTCCCTGAATACTGCCGTGGTATTTTAGGCGTTGGAAAGTCCGCATGGAACGCAAGCCATCCAGGTGGTTACAAGTTGGTCTGCCTCCTGAGCGAAGATAAAAGCCCTGGAAGTGTACCCGGCAAAGAGGCCCTTCTCGTTCCGCTCTTTTACCAGGACAGCGTAAACTCGGAAGGTGTTGCGGTAATCAGCCTTGAAAAGCAATTCAAGCGCGGGTTCGAGATAGACGGCATGATAGGGCAGGTTGAAAAGACCCTCGGGGTGGCCCTTGAGAGGGAGACCTTTTACCATACACTCGACCTGGAGCGCCAGAAGTTTTACAACAGGTCTATACGCGACCCTCTTACCGGACTTTATAACCGGATGTATATGGATGAGTTCATAAAAAAAATAATGCATCTCCACGACAGGGACAGAGGGGAAAACCTTTCCCTCGTCATGCTCGACATCGACTTTTTCAAGAGGATAAACGACACCTTCGGCCATACGGCAGGCGACGAGGTCTTGAAAAGGGTCGGCATGGAGATTCTGAAAAACACGAGAGAGGGAGACCTTCCCGTCCGTTACGGCGGAGAAGAGTTCGCGCTCTTTCTCCCGCGATGCGGAAAGGAAGAAGCCCTGCGTGCGGCCGAAAGGATAAGAAAAGCGATCTCAAGTACAGACCTGAGCCCCTTCATACAGGGAGAAAAGGTAACGGTGAGCGCGGGCGTGGCATTGAGACGCTCAAAAGAATCTCTAAAGGATTTTTTACAGAAGGCCGACAGGGCCCTCTACGAAGCCAAGAACACGGGCCGCGACCGGGTCTGCGCGGCGTGGTGGGGCGCTGAAAGCGAGGATTAAGTCGAGTGCCGGGGTCCGGACTGCGCCGTGTTTACTTGACTTTATCAATATGTTGAGTTATACATATTCAACGTATAAAAAAAGAAATTGAACCGGCCCGCCCCGGGTTTATCCGGCTTCGGGGAGGGTAAAGCGCGGTTAGATCAAGAATCCAGATACATATAAAATCCCCGTCGTCTTTCTTCAAAGAGACGGGTTCAATGGAGGTTGGAATTCTGGTATGAAAAATGCAGACTGGTTAAAGGAAGTTTCCATCTTAAAGGGCGTTCCAGGCGATGGGCTCAAGACCATAAGCGGGCTCCTTGAGCCGAGAAAGTACGGCTCCGGCGAGGCGGTCTACGGCGAGAACGAAAACGGCGGCAGCCTCTATATCGTAAAGAGCGGCAAGCTCCGGGTCTACAGGACGCCGAAGGCGGAGAACATGTCCGTTGTCGAGCTTGCCACGCTCAAGAAGAACGATATATTCGGCGAGATGTCCTTTCTCGAGGAACACCTCCACACGGCCAACATCTCCGCCGTGGAAGACTCCGAGATATATGTGCTTGAAAGGGAAAAGTTCGAGGGGCTCGTGGAAACCGACCCCAGGCTCGCCTACCTTATAACAAGGAACCTTCTCCTTGTCATCGAGTCCATAATCAGGAAGATGAACGCCGACTATGTATCGATGATGGAGTACATGTACATCTTCGGCAAGTAAAGGGCTTTTTGCAAACCCATTGATTTATTGCCCGGGTTCCTGTTTCAGGTTAAAAATAAAAGGGATAGAAGCT
>JBHHVI010000032.1:0-21334 GCA_046754225.1 Thermodesulfobacteriota bacterium
TCAGTAACTCGCGCAATCATAAAAACCCTTTCAAGGGGCTCCTCCGTAACTCGCGCAATCATAAAAACCCTTTCAAGGGGCTCCTCAGTAACTCGCGCAATCATAAAAACCCTTTCAAGGGGCTCCTCAGTAACTGCGGTCAAAAAAATCACTGATAGAGGTCGGCCCGGAGCACCACTATCATATCCTTTGTGTTGGACGGGTCGGAGCCGGGGTGAAAGGCCACCTCGAGCCTGTTCCATCCCAGTATGTATTCCGTGGTGTGGTCGGTATAATGTCCGAAGCCAGAAGCGTCGGTCTTAAAGTGGTTTTGTCCGGTAATGCCCAGGGCCTCTCTCTTTCCGCTCCTCTTGTCGATTATCCAAACGCTGTAAACGGAACGGGCCTTGAGGTGATAGGCCTCAACAACAAGTAGCCTGTCAGAGGGAACGAACCCGGCGAGCCTTATATAGACCATGCCCTTCGCCTCTATTTCCGGGCCCGCCTTTTTGAGTTCAATCTCCCTCACCCATGCGCGGGCCCCGGAAACCGCGACAAATAAAACGAAGGCGATAGACAAAACCCCGGCCAGAATTTTTTTCCTCTTTGACATAAGCGGTTCCCTTTCCTCTGAGATAGCCCCTGAATTAAAGATATACCAGAAACCCCTCCTGTCAAGGAGCGGGGCCGGCCAAGCGAGTTGCCGTGAATTACAGGTGGGACCCGCAATGCTACGCGGTTGATATTTGAAGAAATCATGCTATATTATAAAAAATGTATGTCTAATTTTTGAAAGAAGGGTTCTTATGCAGATAGGGTTTATAGGCCTCGGAAAGATGGGGCTCAACATGGTGACGAGGTTACTGCGCTCCGGGGACCACGAGGTGGTAGTCTACAATAAGTCTCGCCCCTCCATTGATACAGCCGTAAAAATAGGCGCCGTAAAAGCGCGCTCTTTAAAGGAAATGGCGTCGAAACTCGAAAGGCCCCGCACCATATGGCTCATGATACCCTCGGGGCCGCCCGTGGACGGGGTTATTGAGAGGCTTGTCCCGCTCCTTACAAAGGACGACACAATCGTCGACGGAGGCAATTCCAATTACAAGGATTCGGTGAGGAGGGCCAAGGAGCTCTCAAAAAAGGGGGTCAACTTCCTCGACGCCGGAACAAGCGGAGGCGTTTGGGGTCTCACCGAGGGGTACTGCCTCATGGTGGGCGGGAGGAAAAGGGTCTTTAAACGCGTCAAACCTGTCTTCGAAACCCTTGCCCCCGAGGGCGGATACACGTACACAGGGCCGAGCGGTTCCGGCCATTATGTAAAGATGGTGCATAACGGGATAGAGTACGGCATGCTCCAGGCCTACGCCGAGGGCTTTTCTCTCCTTGAGGCCTCTGACTTCGACCTCGACCTCGAGGACCTCTCCCGGCTCTGGAACCACGGGAGCGTCATAAGGTCATGGCTCCTCGAGCTGTGCGAAAACGTCTTCGACCGGGACCCGGACCTCGAAAAGATAAAGCCCTATGTTGAGGACTCCGGAGAGGGGCGCTGGACGATACTGGACAGCCTGGAAAAGGACAGGGCGTGCCCGGTAATAACACTTTCTCTTCTCGCGAGGCTCAGATCAAGGGAGGAAAACCCCTTTGCCGCAAGGGTCATAGCGGCGCTCCGCCATGAGTTCGGGGGGCACGGCGTTAAGGCCAAAAAATAATTTTTTCGTCTCCGGGCCAGGCGGAGCCGTCCATTGCTCTTTCTCTTAAACCTCAAAAACTTTAAACCGGCATATTATGGAGACGCGAAAACCCTCACCGACCACCATGATAATATTCGGGGCCACGGGAGACCTGACAAAGAGGAAACTCCTGCCGGCCCTGTACCGGCTCAAGACTCTCGGGCTCCTTCCCGACGTATTTAACATCGTCGGCTTCTCCACAAGGGGGCTCTCCGACGCGGATTTCAGAAAACATGCATTCGACGCCATAAAGGACTTTTCCCCTGACGGCTCCGTTGACAGGGATATGGCCGCGGCCCTTTCAGAAAAGACCCGGTTCGTATCGTCTCCTTTCGACGACGGCGGCGGTTATGAGAAACTTTCGAAGGTCCTTTCGGAAATAGATAAAACTTCCGGCCATGTTTGTTCAAGAATATTTTATCTCGCCACCCCCCCGAGTTTCTTTCCCGTAATAATAGACCATCTCAGCGGCTCTGGTCTCTCTGAGATAGGCGAGGGGCAGATAGATCTGCCCAAGATTATTATCGAAAAGCCCTTCGGCAGAGACCTGAAAAGCGCGAGGGAATTGAGCAACCTCGCACTTAAAACCTTTACGGAGGAGCAAATATACAGGATAGACCACTATCTCGGAAAGGAGACGGTGCAGAACATCCTCTTTTTCAGGTTCGCCAACGGCATTTACGAGCCCATCTGGAACCGGAGGTACGTGGACCATGTCCAGATTACGGCCTCCGAGACATCGGGGGTGGAGTTGAGGGGAAAGTACTTCGAGGAGGCGGGCACGCTCCGGGACATGGTCCAGAACCATCTCCTTCAACTCTTAAGCCTCGTGGCCATGGAGCCTCCCATAAGCATAGACGCCGAAAGCATCAGGGATAGAAAGATAGACCTCCTCCGTTCGCTTCGCCCCGTAAGGCCGGAAGACGTAGCGGTCTATACGGCGAGGGGACAGTACGGAGATGGGGAAGCCGGCGGCGAGGCCGTACCAATGTACAGGGCGGAACCTGGCGTAAAGAAGGACTCTTCCACGGAGACCTTTGTGGCCCTGAAGGTCATGATAGACAACTGGAGGTGGGCGGACGTGCCTTTTTATCTAAGGACGGGAAAGAGGATGAAAAAGGACATAACGGAGATCGCCGTCCACTTTAAAAGCGTCCCGCTCTGCCTTTTTACAAAGACCATGGCCGGCTGCCCCGAGAGAAACGTACTTGTGTTAAAGATACAGCCCGACGAAGGGATAAGTTTCCAGTTCAACGTCAAGAGACCGGGCTCGAGCAACCAGATGGAAAAGGTAATGATGGATTTTTCCTACCTCGATTCCTTCAAGACGGAACTGCCCGGGGCCTACGAGAGGCTCCTCTATGACTGCATGGTGGGAGACTCTACGCTCTTTCCCCACAAAGAAGGCATAGAGGCCTCCTGGGCCTTTATAACGAACATCATCGAGGGCTGGAGCAAAGAGCTCCCTCCGAAATTCCCCAACTACCCCTCCGGCTCATGGGGACCCGCCGCTTCCGACGAGCTCTTGAGGAAAGACGGTCACTACTGGCACAATATTTAAAATGAAAAAAAACAGCCCCGAGATTATCGTATGCGAGGATACGGCTGAGATTGCCGAGAGAGCGGCAAAGGTTTTTATTGAACTCGCCGGGGGCTTTATAAAGGGGCACGGGCGTTTTACAGTGGCCCTTTCGGGAGGCCGGACGCCTCAAGATTTATACAAACTCCTCTCTTCGGAAAAATACCGCGGGGAGATAGACTGGACCGGTGTTGAATTCTTCTGGGGAGACGAGCGGTGTGTGCCCCCCACAGACCCTGAAAGCAACTTCTTTAACGCCAGGAAAGACCTTCTGGACAAGCTCGAAATTCCGGAAAAAAATATCCACAGGATAAAAGGCGAACTCCTTGAAGCCGGGGCCGGTGAGTACGAAACAGAGCTCGAAAACGCCTTCGGACTAAGGGGCGGCGAGTTTCCCGGCTTTGACCTCGTCATCCTCGGCATGGGGGCCGACGGGCACACGGCGTCGCTATTCCCTCATACATCCGTCCTTAAAGAGAAGAAAAAAAGAACGGCCGCGATATATGTGGAACGGCTAAAGACCTTGAGGATAACCCTGACGCCTCCCGTTATAAAAGGCGCGGCCAACATAATCCTTCTTGTTTCTGGCAGGGAAAAATCCGCCACCCTTTACAATGTGTTAAAAGGAGATTTTGACCCTGAAAGACTTCCCGCGCAGATAACCTTCTCTTCGGAGGCGGTCTCCACGTGGTTCGTCGATAAAGAGGCGGCCCGTAAGCTATAAGGCCCGGCCTGGGGCGGGGCCTCACACCCCGGCGTATCTGACCTTTCAAACCCCCACACCCTTTTAAGCCCCATGCATATTATGGACTGCGAGAGTAACGAGGCCGTAGAATTTGCAGTTAATGCTTGAAAAAAAAGGCCTTACGGATTATCTTATAAACAATTTTTAAAAGGCCTTAAAAGAATCAATAATCATCCCGGGGGAATGGATGGAGGAGTACCTTCAAAAGATCGCCTATCTAAAGGACTTTATAATCCCGTCCGCCGTCACCATAGCCGTCATAGTGGTCATCCTCATTATAAGGTCCGCCGTCTTCAGGGTGCTCCACAGATGGGCTGACAAGAGTGTCTCAAGGCTTGACGACATCATAGTCCAGTCCCTGAAGATGCCGTCCATATACTGGGCCATGGCCATCGGCATTTACGTGGGGCTGGCCGTCTCGGACCTCCCCCAGAAGTATGTGAACTACCTTACAAAGGGGATTTACATACTCATCATACTCTCCATCACCTTTGTGGGCGCCAGCCTCGCCGGGAGGATATTCGAGAGTTATGTAAAGAGAAGCAAAGTGCCGCTGCCCACGACGGGCCTGGCCCAGGGCATCATAAAGGGCACCATCATCGTGGTGGGCTTCCTCATAGTCCTCACCCTCCTCGGCATTTCCATTACGCCCCTTATAACGGCCCTCGGAGTGGGCGGACTCGCCGTGGCCCTGGCCCTGCAGGACACCCTTTCGAATTTTTTCGCGGGCCTGCACGTGCTCCTTGAAAAGTCCGTAAGGATCGGGGACTTCATAAAACTTGAAAGCGGGGAGCAGGGCTACGTTAAGGACATAACATGGAGGACGACAAGGATAAGGATGCTCCCCAATAACGAGGTAATCATACCCAACAGCAAACTCTCCCAGTCCATCGTGACCAACTATTACCTCCCGGAAAAGAAGATGAGCCTTCTAATCTCCGTGGGGGTCAGTTACGACTCCGACCCGGACTGGGTTGAAAAGATACTCGTTGACGAAGCGAAGGGGGCCATAGGGGAAGTGCCGGGGCTCCTGGGCCCTCCAGAGGGGGGGGAGCCCTTCGTCCGCTTCATACCCGGATTCGGCGACAGTTCCCTTGACTTTACCCTCATATGCCAGGTCAATGAATTCGTTGACCAGTACCTCGTTCAGCACGAACTCAGGAAGAGGATATTCAAGCGCCTCAAAAATGACGGCATAGAGATACCATTCCCCCACAGGACGGTATACGTGAGAGAGGAGAAAAATTGGCAAAAATAACCGAACCCTTTGAGTTCAGACAATGCATAAGCATCCTTAAGGCCACGGGCAGGAAGGCCCGCACATTAAAGGAACTCAGAAACCTCATCGCCATATCGAGTGATGAAGCCGTCTTCCACCACACCTACCAGTACTTCCTCAAGGGGCACATCATGGAGTACACCAACGACTTCGCGCACTGGGCCGGCGAAAGCCTCGAAGAGCGGGTCCTTGCGGAACACCTTTCCAATATCGACGTCTTCGCCTATAGGGATATCTCTAAACTCCGGGAAAAAATTCTTCTCCAGATAGACACCTACCTCGAGACGTTCCCCGAGCCGAGAGAAGCGATGGCGGGAGAGGAATTCTACTTCAACGAGACAATAACGCTTGTCTTCCACGTAGGCATCAGGGTAAAAAACCTCGCGGAGTTCCTCATGGCCCTGAAATACATAGACGCGGGCAGCATATACTACCACTTCTACGAGGCCAGGATGCGCCTCGGTGAAGGGGTCGGAGACTTTTCAAAGTGGATAAAGGACGTATTCAAGAAGGAGGAACTCGCAGCAAAGATAGCCTCAATAGACCCGTTCATGCACAATATTGAAAAAATCAGGGAGCACTTAATAGAGTATCTTGAGCAGGAGGTGCACCGGGACATGGAGGAGGTCCAGAGTTGATAGAGAAATACTCGGGCATAAGCCCCCACGGCGACCTTATACTCTTAAGAAAACTTGGAGACGTTTTTAAGGACAGGACCATGCTCCACGTAAACTCGACGCGGGCGGGCGGTGGAGTCGCGGAGATACTCCAGAGGATGGTCCCCTTTTTAAGGAGCCTCGGTATAGACGCCAAATGGGAGGTCATAGAGGGAGACGCCGAGTTCTTCGACATAACAAAGAAGATGCATAACGCGCTGCAGGGCAACTTCGAGAAGATCGCCCCTGAGAATTGGCGCCACCACCACGCCGTCAACATGAAGAACTCCAGCAGAATAGACCTTGATGCCGACGCCGTCATTATCCACGACCCGCAACCCATCCCCCTCGTGGAACACAAAAAAAGGGGCAAGTGGATCTGGAGATGCCATATAGACATCTCCAACCCGAGACGCGAGATATACGACAGGCTGAGCGAGTACTGCAAACAATACGACGGCTCCATATTCTCGGTATCCAAATTCGCCAAGCCCATGGAGCTGGACGAGTTTATAATTCCCCCTTCCATCGACCCCCTGAGCGAGAAGAACAGGGAACTCACCGATGATGAGATACGCCAGACACTGGAAAAATTCAGCCTGCCCGCGGACAGGCCCATGATACTCCAGGTCTCGCGCTTCGACCGCTTCAAGGACCCCGTGGGAGTTATCGAGGCTTACCGTAACGTAAAAAAATACAATGACTGCATGCTCGTTCTTGCCGGGAGCGCGGCAACGGACGACCCCGAGGGCGAGATGGTGCTTAAAGAGGTGCAGGAGGCGGCCTCAGGCGACCCTGACATCTTCATCCTAATGCTCCCCCCCTTCAGCGACAAGGATATTAACGCCCTGCAGAGGGCCGCCACCGTGATACTGCAGAAGTCCCTCAAGGAGGGTTTCGGCCTTACCGTCTCCGAGGCCATGTGGAAGGGCAAGCCCGTTATAGGAGGGGCCGTCGGCGGGATACCGCTGCAGATAGTACACGGCCTTACCGGTTTTCTCGTCCATTCCGTCGATGGGACGGCCTTCAGGATAAGACAATTCTTCAACAACCCCGAGATGGTGAACAGGATGGGCGAGCAGGGCCGTGAATATGTACGGAAGAACTTCCTGTTGACAAGGCAGATCCGTGATTACCTCTCTGTATGGTATTCCCTTGAAAACGAGGGTAAGGACGTCCTGCCGCTATGAAAATAAACAGGCTAAAGGCGTTTATAGAGGACAACCTTCCCGACAACGACATAGTGGTCGTCTCCAGCAGGGAGCCCTATATACACAGGAGGACTCACTCCGGCATAAAGGTGGATAGGCCGGCGGGCGGACTCACATCGGCCATGGACGACGTCCTTAGGGCCACAGGCGGCACATGGGTGGCCTGGGGGAGCGGAAACGCCGACAGGGATACCGTCAAAAAAGACCGGGTCAAAGTGCCGCCTGGCTCCCCCTCCTATACCCTTAAACGTGTATGGCTAACAAACTCTGAAGTAAACAACTACTACCACGGCTATTCCAACAACGTCCTCTGGCCCCTCTGTCACATCTCCCTCGAAAGGGTCTTCTTTATAAAAAAATACTGGAGCGACTACGTAAGGGTCAATGAAAAATTCGCCGCCGCAGTGGCCGAAGAGTCCACCGCCGAATCCATCGTCTGGTTCCACGATTATCACCTTTGCCTCGCCCCCTCCATGCTGAGGAAGCAAAGGCCCGAACTCACGATAATGCATTTCTGGCACATCCCATGGCCGCACTGGTTTGTCCTGAGGGTCTGCCCGCAGGCGAAGGAGCTCATCGAGGGGCTCCTCGGCAACGACCTCCTCGGTTTCCAGACACCTCTCTTTGTAACAAATTTCATGGACTGCGCGAGGGATTGTCTCGGCGCCGAGGTGGACTACGAAAACTACACGGTGAAATACAAGGGGCGTCTCACCAGGCTCAAGGCCTTTCCCATAAGCATAGACTATGACAAGTTTAATGACACGGCCACGTCAAAGAGGACGGAGAACACCATAAGGAAGGTTAGAGACCGGTTCAAGATAGAGGGGCAGCTATGCGTGGGAGTGGACAGGCTTGAGTACACCAAGGGGCTCTTAAAAAGGTTACAGGCCATAAAGATCTTCTTCGAGAAGTACAGGAAGTTCAGGGGCAAGGTGACCTTTGTCCAGATAGCGGTCCCCACGAGGTTGAGCGACCCATATCTAAGCTACAAGCAGGCGGTGGAGAAGCTCGTTAACAAGATTAACCACAGGTTCTCCCGTAAGGGATGGCGCCCCGTGGTCTACCTCGACAAGAAGGCCGAGTACGGGGACCTTGTAGTCTATTACAGGCTCGCCGACGTGGCCATAGTAAGCTCCGTCTATGACGGCATGAACCTCGTGGCGAAGGAATACGTCGCGTCCCAGAGCGACGAAAAGGGTGTGCTAATCCTGAGCGAGCTCGCCGGCGCCGCCGAGGAAATGGAGGGCACAATCCTCGTCAACCCATACGACATCGAGGACCTGGCGGACAGGATAAAAGAGGCCCTCGAGATGCCCATGGCCGAAAAGAAGGCCGTCATGTCGGTGCTGCGCCGGCACGTTGAAGAATATGATATCTACAGGTGGATCTCGGACATACTCCATGAGGTACTCATGGTCTCTTTGATAAAAGGACAAAAATACCGTTACCTCTTCGATCATTTAACGGACGTCAGCAAAGAGATTAAGGGCAAAGACACATTCCTTTTCCTCGACTATGACGGCACCCTAACGCCCATAGTATCCACCCCTGATATGGCGAGGCTCTCAAAGGAGATACGGTCCCTCATCTTAAGGTTGAGGGAAAAGGCGCCTGTGGCGATAATAAGCGGACGGAGCCTTGAAGACGTAAAGGAGCGTGTGGGGATTGAGGATATAATATACGCCGGAAACCACGGCGCCGAGATATGGGACGGGGAAAAGACCGTCGTAAGCCAGGACCACACAGAAAAAAGAGTTCTTCTTGAAAAACTCATAGGGAGGCTCGAGGAAGCGCTCGCACACATTCACGGCGTCATTGTAGAGGACAAGGGCGTGACAGCCTCCATACACTTCAGGATGGTAAAGCCGAGGGACCTCGCCGAGTTCCTTGACCTCTTCAGCCAGGCCGTAGAGGGTAGCGAGACCTCTTTCAGGATCACCTCCGGCAAAAAGGTCCTCGAGATACGTCCCCTCGACATATGGAACAAGGGCGACGCGGTAAACTGGATTAATCAGAATTTCTATCCCGGAAGGAAGACCATCTACGTAGGCGACGACACTACAGACGAAGACGCCTACCTCGCCATAAAGGACGGGGGCCTCTCGCTCTCAGTAGGCACAAGCCCCGAATCGGACTACTTCCTTAAAGACCAGTCGGAGATCAAAAGGTTGCTGGAATTCTTTCTTGCCGTCCTTTAGCCACCGTGCGCCCACTGTGCGTTAATAAAAAAAAGACCCTCTTTTTGAATAGTGGAGAGTAAAGAGGCTTTATCAAAAAAGGCCCGCAGCCCTTTTACCACGCCTAACCGTTGAAGAGAAAGACGAGCCAGCCCGACCCGGCCACGTATATCCAGACGCCGGCCGTATAAGGGGCTATCCTTCTGTGCCTCTCAAACCTTTTCTTCAAAGCGAGATAGATGGTAACAACGGCAAGGGGGAGGTTGACGAGAGAGAGGAATGTATGGGACCAGAGTATGAAATGGAAGAGGGTCCTGTAGGCTCCCCTGTATGGTTGAAAGGGGAAGAGAGAGGATTTTATTATATATAAGACAAGGAAAACGACCGCGAATGCCGCGGCTGTAAGCATGGCGGCCCTGTGGCGCCCCCTCTCTCCGAGCAATATAAAGACGACCCCCGCCACGACTGAGAGTCCGCTGAGCGCTATGGTGGAGCGGCTGAGGAGACCCAAAACCCCCTCGAGCCCCACTACAGTCTCCAGGAAAGGACGGCCATCACTATGATCATATTAACAATCACCAGAGCGGCCAATAAAGCCATACTCTTCATCTTCTTCGTTTTGATCAACTCTTCTTCAATTTGCATACCTTCCTCCTGAAAAAAATTTTTAGCCCTCCGGTCAGAACCTCATGTCAACTACCATGGCAAGGAGAAGCGCCGTCAAGTAGATTATGGAATAGAAGAAGAGGGTCATATTGAATTTCTCTTCCGACTTGAGGAACCGCGCCGAGAGTACTATATAAAGTGCGCCGGCGGCAAGTACACTGGTGAGGTAAAGAGTGCCGGCCATGCCGTAGAGCCAGGGCAACACGGAAACGGGCATAAGCAGGAGTGTGTATAAGAAGATCCTCACCTTCGTGGCCCTCACCCCTTTAGCGACAGGCACAACGGGCACCCCCGCCGCCCGGTACTGGTCCCGGTACTTTAAGGCGAGGCTCAGGGCGTGGGGCTGCTGCCATATAGCTACCAGCAAGAAGAGCGTAACTGCCTCGATGTTTATCGAGCCCGTTACGGCCGCGTACCCGAGTACAGGCGGAAGGGCGCCTGCGAGGCCCCCTATCTGGTTCGCCATAGGCGAGCGCCTCTTCAATATCAGACCATATAGGACCACGTATATAAAGACGGCCCCCGCCGTCAGGACCGCTGTCAGGATATTCACCCTCACCAGTAAAAGGGACAGGGCGAAACCGAGGAGCACCACCGCGAAGGTAAGGGCCCGGCCCGGTGCTATGGTCCCGGCGGCGAGCGCCCTCGAAGCGGTCCTCTCCATGAGCCTGTCTATATCGCGGTCGAAGTAGTTGTTAAGTACGGCCGATGCTGCTGTGGAAAGCCCTATCCCGACCATGGCCCAGAAGACCACGGTAAGGTCCGCCTGTAAGCGGCTCCCGAGGTACATGCCCGTAAGTGCCGATACAACTACGAGGGCGACAATGCCGGGCTTCATGAGCACGAAATAATCGGCAAGAATATTCTTATGGGGCAGAGCCCTTTCTATAGCGTATTCTCTCATAGCGCTGCAGCTCTCCTTTCTACCCTTGAGCTGAAGAAGTAGGGCATGGAACGGTAAGCGAGGTAGCCGAGAAGGAAAAACCCGGTGGCCCCGTGCATGATAATATAGGGCAGGAACATGCCCGAACGGACGATGAATATGCCGAAGAGGGCCTGCAAAATGACGAGGCCCAATACGAGCCCGAACCCCGCGGCCCCGCTCTTTTCTCTAAGGGCCCTCAAAAATACCGTGGAGGCGACAAGAAAAACAGAGAGAGCGCCGAGCCTGTGGGCGAAGTGCAGGGCCACGGTGTAATCGGTAAAATACGGTATGACGCTGCCGTTACAGAGCGGAAAGTCGGGACAGGCGAGTGTGGCGCCGGAGTACCTGACGAGTATGCCGAGTATTACCTGCAGATAGACTATGCCGAATATCACCTTGTAATAACCCTTTGCCGTGGCCGTCCGGTCCGTCGCCACGTACCTCATGGTAAAGATGAGACAGGTAAAGACGAGGGTGGCGATTAAAAGGTGCGTTGAGATAACGGCCACATGGATAAAACTCTTCAAAAGCGGCGCCTCTATGAGGACCGTAACGCCTCCGAGGGCCACGGCGAGACCGAGGAGCAGGACTATCGCCGATGTAAAGACCCTGGGCAGGCCCCTGTACCTCCTCCAGACAAAAAAGGTTGAGAGCATTATAAGGGTTCCCGTGGAGGCGCCGAGGAGCCTGTGCCCCCACTCAAACCATATATGGAGCCTCAGGGGCGGCTTTACCGTGCCGTAACAGAGCGGCCAGTCGGGACAGGCGAGCCCGGAGCCCGTACTCGTGACAAAGGTGCCCATGACCATCAAGAGGTATGTAAAGACCACTGTCGTTCCCACCATGACTGCGAGGCGCGGCGAGACCGTTTCGCTTCTTAACATATCTTCCTCCGTTAAAGGGCTGTAATCCCGTAATCGAACCTTCTATACCTTCTCTCTCTAACACACTCTGAATCCGTGACCCCCCGCGGCGCGCTCAGGCGCCGTAACCGTAGGGGTCGAAGTCCTTGCAGTCCGGAATTTCAGACCAGTTGCCCGGGCCCGGAGGTGTGGAAGTGGTCCATTCGAGCGACCTTGAACCCCAGGGGTTGTCGGGGGCCTTTTTGCCCGCTATAAGCGCGTGTATCCAGGTTATGAAGGTCAGGAGTACACCGAGGCCCAGTATGAAGGCCCCGACGGTGATTATCTTGTGAAGATGCTCGAGCTGGGGCAGCTGCGAGTAGTCAAAATACCTCCTCGGCATGCCAGCGAATCCCACAAGGAACATGGTGAAGAAGGTGACGTTCACCCCTATAAAGGATATTACGAAACTGAGCTTGCCCAAAAACTCGTTATACATCTTCCCGCTGAATTTGGGAAAGAGGTAGAAGACGCCGCCTATAACGGAGAAGGTGCCGGAGACGGCCATGACGTAGTGGAAATGGGCGACGACAAAATGTGTGTCCTGTATGTGCAGGTCCAGGGCCGCCAGGGCGTTGGGTATCCCCGTAAGTCCCCCTATGAGGAAGAGGAATATCGTCCCCGACGCGTATAGCATGGGGGTCTTGAACTCTATGGCGCCCCTGTAAAGGGTGCCTATGATGCTTATGACCATAAGGCCAACGGGGATGCTTATAAGGAGCGTGCTCATCATCATGCCCACCCTTATCCAGTTGGGCATGCCCGAGGTAAAGAGATGGTGTATCCAGACCTCGCCGCTTACGGCCACCACGCCCCCGACGCCTCCCCATACGGCTACCTTGTAGTTGAAAATCCTGTTGCGCGCGAAGGTGGCGACTATGTCGAAGACGATCCCGAGGAAAGGCAGAAGTATAACGTAGACCGCCGGATGGGAGTAGAACCAGAAGAGGTTCTCATAGAGAAGCACGTCCCCTCCGTTGGCGGGGCTGAAGAAGTGGGTTCCGAGGTACTTGTCGAAACTTATCATGGTGACGGCTGCGCCGAGTATGGGGACGAAGATAAGCTGAATAACGAAGGCCCCGAGGGTACACCATACGAACATGTTGAGTTTATGCCATGTCATGCCCGGCGCCCTCATATGCACGATGGTCGTTATCAGGTTCACTCCTCCGGTGATTGAGGAAAAGCCCATGATGAGGACCGTAAATGTGTAAAAGGCGGTATTGCCCGGCGATTTTATCGAATAGGGCGGATAAGCCGTCCACATTATGTCAGGCGGGTTTGGTATGACGAAGGTCAAAAGCGCGAGTATTATCCCCGCCCAGAAGAGCCAGCAGCTAAGGGCGTTAAGCCGTGGGAATGCCACATCCTGGGCCCCTATCTGGAGAGGGATAAGGTAGTTGGCGAAAAACCCCGTAAGCGCCGGTATCATGAACCCCAGTATCATCGCGGCGCCGTGGAAATAGAGCATCACGTTGTAGGTGCCCGGCGTAGTTATCGTAGGACCGACCTTTGAGAGCTCTATCCTTATGAGCAGCGCTATTAATCCGGCTATGGCGAAGGCCGCCATAGAGCCTATAAGATAAAGCAGTCCCACCCTCTTATGATCGATAGTAAATATCCATTCCTTTAGTGTCCTTGCCAATCCGGGAGAAGCGCTCATGACTCGGCACCTCCTTTCTCTTTCTTAAGCCAGGCGTTAAATTCCTCTTCAGGCATTACGATAAGTTTGCCGTGCATGCTCGAATGCATCATCCCGCAGTATTCCGCGCAGGTTATTACGTGCTCACCTGTCTCCTTGGGGTAAAACCAGAGGTATGTGATCCTGCCAGGCATGGAATCCTCCTTGACCCTGAAGTCCGGTATGAACATGCTGTGGATAACGTCTGCGCTCGTCATCCTCATGAGTATGGGTTTGCCGGCTGGAACCCTCAGTTCGTTGTAAGTCTCAACGCCGTTGGGATAGGTAAAGTGCCATGTCCACATCATGGACTCGAGTTTTATCTCATAGCTGTTTTCCGGCACCTGCCTGTACTCGTTCCAGAGATTCCAGCCCCTTGCCCCGAGGAAAAAGTCGTCGGCCATAAAGACGAATATCGGTACAAGGGCCCAGCCGATTACCTGCGTGGCGTTGAGTTTTACGGGCCTGCCCTCCTGGTCGGGATGCTTCCTTCTGTACTTTACAAGCATATATAAGGTGATGAGCGCGAAAATAATCCCTATTACGGTAATATCCCACATCGTCTCGTTCCAGAGGTGCTTAAAACCCTCCTTGGGGTCTTGTATCCCCCCTGCGCCGCCCTCTTCATAGGCGAGGGCCGCCGACGGGAACGCGAGAAGGAGGAGGGTGAAAAACTTGTAAAATCTTCTAACCATGGCCTTACCTCCGTGCCTTTTTTCTTTTGTAAGCGGTTAATGATACGACGATAAAAGAGAACCCTACCAATAAAGCTCCCGCGCCGATAAAGAGCGGGTAGTTGAGAGAATATTTGCCTTCCTTGAAGTTGTAGCTGTAACAGGCCACAAGGAGGAGGTCGCCGAGATCGTCCACCATTGATCTGCCCACGGTGCCGAAGTTGGCGTCGGCCACGGCGACGTCAAGGTCCCTGCCGTCTGTGTTGGCGGCGTAAAGATACCTCGTTATCCGCCCCTGAGGAGAGAGTACTACGTAGACGTTGGGGTGAATGAAGGTGCGGTCCCTGGGCGACCAGAAGTAATTGAAACCAAGCTCTTTCGTGAGCCTCTTTATGTCGCCGGCGTTCTTCATAACGGCCATCTTCCAGCCGTCGGAACCTCCCCCTGCCCCCATCATAGCCTTGAACTTATTTAAAGACGCCATGTCATCAAACCTGTCAAAGGAGACGGTGAGTATGGAAAAATCCCTGCCCGCCTTTGACCTTTTAAGTCCTCCCAGCATGGCCTTGAGATTCCTGTTCGTAGTCGGGCACGCGCCGTCGCACTTGTAGTAAGAGAGAACGAGCACCAGGGGTCTTGTAAAGAAATCCCCGAGGCTGAACTCTTCGCCGCCGGAATCCTGAAGGATGTAATCTTTCTTTATGGGGTTACCGAGGAACGCGTCTTCTTTTATCTTCAAAAGGGCAGGATCGATTGTTGTGGGAGGCGTCCTGCCGTACTCGGCCCCCGCGTCGAGGCTGAAGAGGGCGAGCGTCATTACAACAGTCGCGGCGGTTATACAGGCCCTTTTCATAAAGGAGTCAAAGGACATGGGTCTCCTCTTACCAGAAATATACCTGTGAGACGACAAAGAACCACACGATATCAACAAAGTGCCAGTAAACGCTTACCGACTTTACGAAGGTCTTGTTGACCCTTCCGAAGAGCGCCGGTATGAGTACGCACAAGAACATCCCAAGGCCCACAAAGACGTGGGAGCCGTGAAACCCTGTGATGGAGAAGAAAGACGTGGAATAGATATTGGTCTTGAAATTAAAGCCCTCGTGCATCAGGTGCGCCCATTCGTTCGCCGAGATGGCGAAGAACCCTGCGCCGAGGAGAATCGTTATTACGAGCCATAAAAGGAAGCCCTGGCGGTTGCCCTTTTTAAGCCCCTCCTCTGCGAAGTGTATGGTGATGCTTGAAGATACCAGGATAATGGTCATCACGACGGGGACCGCCATGGAGATATGCGGCGTTCCAGCAGGGGGCCACGACGGGGCCGTAAGCCTTGTAAACCAGTAGGCCGCGAAGAAGGCTATAAATATAAAGGCCTCCGCCACTATGAAGAGCTGCATGGCGTCGAGCCCAATGCCCACCGTCTCCTCGTGGAGATGGACGTGTGGGTGGTCCAGCCTGTGGGTTATGGCCTCTTTTATCCACCCCGCGACAGAGAGGACCGTAAGCACAACGCCAATGCCGAGAGACAATACGGCAAGCATGGCCTGGTCGTAGACGAAGTACAGGGAGAAGGCGAAGGGCGCCGTAAAAAGCACACCCACGCTTAAAACCAGAGGCCAGGGACTTGTCTCCCAGCCGTGATGTTCAGCCGCGTGTTCCTGCATAATCTCACCTCCCGTTATTTAAAATTAATCACTTGTCCTTATTTCAAGATAAAATGGATGATATTCGTCTTGTTTTAACCGAAAAAATTTTTTCAGCAAGCCACCCCGCGTTTTTTAAGGGGCCCCGGCCGCCTGCTTCTTCTTTTTTCTCCCCGCGATTGCGAGTTGCTTGAAGTCGCAACCCCTCAGATAACCAAGAAAGACGGACTGGGCCTCCTTCCATACATCGTGTATGGGACATACATTGTCCCTGGGGCACTGGCCGTCGCGTATCATGCATTCATTGAGAAAGATGGGGCCCTCCACAGCCTCAATTATGTCGAGAACCTTAATCTCTTCAGGGGTTTTCAAGAGAACGAAGCCGCCTTCGGGCCCCCTTACGGACCTCACAAAACCCTTTTTCGCCAGGGTCTGGAAAAGCTTGGCGAGGTATGATGCCGGCACGTCCGTGGCAGTAGCTATCTCCTCTATGTCTGTATTCACCTTATCGGACTTGCCCGCCAGATAAAGCACACCTCTTATGGAATACTCCGCGGCCCTGCTGAGTCGAAACATCCACTCTCCTTTATAACTATTAAGACCTTATTTATCCGAATTCAAGATATTTGTCAACCCCTTTTTTATTTTTTTTGACGGGGGGGGATGAGGGGGATACATTGTTCAAAGGCGCTTAAGGCGGGGTGACGATAACAAGAGCGGCGGCTCAGCCGAAGATCTCGTCAAGCGCGTCGAGGCTCTTCTCCTCACAGAGTATGGTCAGGCTGTCGCCCTTCAAGACCTTGAAGCCGGCCCTGGCGATAAAGAATTCCTTATCCCTTTTAACGACTATGGCCAGACAATCCGAGGGGAGCGCAAGGTCCTCCGTCTTTTTGCCGGAGTGTTCTTCTTTCTTGATTATGGCGGTAAAGGTCCTTATGTCGCCGCCCACAAGGGTTGATATCTCGAGGGCGCGGGGTGTTTTGATCATGTAGGCGATATGCTTGGCCGTTGCCGTCTTGGGGTTTATTATCTCCTCGACGCCGAACTTTCTGCATATGACGTTGAAGGCCGGGTCGTCGAGTCTTACTATAATACGCTTTACCCCGTACTCCTTAGCCATTATCGAGGTCAGGATGTTCATCTTGTCGCTGCCGCTTATAGCTATAAGGATGTCGGCCTTTTCAATCTCCGCCTTTTCCAGGATATCGGGGTTTGTGGCGTCGCCGCAGATTACCATTACGTCCAGTTCCTCTGCGAGCCTTTCGCAGACCTCCCTGCCCTCTTCGATGAGGACGACGTCATAGCCGGCATGGATAAGTGTCTCCGCTGTTATGCGCCCCATGTCGCCGCCCCCGGTCATCAGTATCCTCATTCGTCACCTCTCTATTTTAAAAGGTCCTTCTTTTATAAAAAATCAACGGAAACGGAGCGTGAAGGAATAGAGCCAGACAAACACGGGTATAAACTCAAGCCTGCCTCCCCACATGAGGAGCACGAGCAGGACCTTGAGCCCTCCGTTAAGCTCCGGAGAGACAATTCCCGAAGAGAGACCCACTGTGCCCACGGCCGACGTGACCTCGAAGATGGACTTCATCGGCTCGAAGCCGCTTGCAATAAAGACCAGGCTCCCTGAAAAGGCAAAAAAGACGTAGACCGCTATTACATAGAATATACTCTGAAGTTCGCCTTTTGCAACCCCTTTGACGCCGCCCGCTTTCGGCAGCACCAGTTCCTCGGGATATTCGCGGCTGAAGATAAACCTGTTGAAACTTTTAAAAAAGACTACAATCCGCAGGAATTTTATCCCCCCCGCCGTTGAGCCCATGGCCCCGCCTATGAACATGGCCGGCACAAGGAGCATCAGGGTAACGTCTGAAAACCCGGCGGGGTCAACGGTAAAGAAACCCGTTGTTGTCTGGGCCGAGGCGGCCATGAAGAGGCCGTCAAGCCACGTGGCCTCTCCGGTAAGGGTGGCGCCGATAAGGACGGCGAGTGCGAGGATAAAAAAGATGAGACAGAGCACCTGCGAGTTGGTAAAAAAACCGTATAAGGCCTTCCTAATCCCCCGGTTGAGCTTCAAGTTCTCATAATAAAGTATGAAGTTGGTCGCCCCGAAGCTCATAATCAGGATAAGCGGCAGGAGCGCCTTCCTGTAAGGCTGTACGCTCACAGACCCGGCGTCGGGCGCGAAACCTCCCGTTGAGAGCCCGGAAAGGGTATAGCAGAGGGCGTCGAAAAGACCGAGACCGAAGAGAAGAAGCATGACCACGCCGATGATACTGAGTGCGGCGTAGGTGAGGACTATTACCTGTATATGGCGGCTTATCCGGGGAAATAATTTTTCCTCGACCCCCTCCTTCAAAAGCGTTACGGCCGTGCTCCTCGAAACAATGAGGATGCTCACGGTAATGACAACAAAGCCCATCCCCCCGAGCCACTGCGAAAGCGCCCTCATGAAGACAAGGGAGCCGGGAGAGCCTTTTACATCCATCAGGCTGAAGCCCGTTGTGGTAAAGCCGCTCATGGACTCGAACCAGGCGTCAACAGGGGGCATGGCGCCGAGCACGGCGAAAGGCGCCGCCCCGAGTACGCTTGCAACAAGAAAAGAGGAGGCCGCCACCGCGGCCACCTCCGGCACTGTAATCTCCTTCTCGGGAACTCTATAAAAAAGATAAAGACCGGCGGCGGAATAAATCACGGCCATAACAAGATAGAATATGTAAGAAGAAACATGTTCTGCCATCTCAATGGAGACGGCGGCTGTAATAGCGAACTCAACGCCGAGGACCAGGAGGACAACACCCAGGTATTTCAGCACAATCCTGTAGCGTATTACCTCTGTGTAGGGTTTATCGGAGGGACGGGCAAGGAGCTTGCGGAATATTCCCTGTAGGGGCATATTTTTCTTTCCTTATAGTCGGACGTTAAGGAGTTAAAATATGCACCAATTTTATATTTTCCGGCCGCCCTTGGCAACTGAAATCAATAGACCATGTGAATATCCGCCCCTTCCATCAAGCCCATCATCTC
Source organism: Thermodesulfobacteriota bacterium (assembly GCA_046754225.1). Taxonomy (GTDB): domain Bacteria; phylum Desulfobacterota; class GWC2-55-46; order GWC2-55-46; family JADFVP01; genus BTQV01. The sequence goes on from JBHHVI010000032.1 coordinate 18,881, forward strand.
CGGTATGGTAACGGGCTTGAAGAACTTCGCCGAGACATTCTTTACCGTCCCCATATCGGTCTCTATCCCGGCGAGGACAAGGAAGGCTGTGTTTATGTAAAACTCCGCACCCTTCTTGTTGAGCATATCGAGGAATTGCCCGTATGTCGCCGGCACGTCCTTTATATTGACTCCGAACTGTTTCGAAAGCGCCTCCCTGAGCCTTTCGGGAAGGGGATAGCCCTGAATGGAGTCCTTTCCCCTCCACCCCACCTTGAAGGTATTTACGGCGTCGGCGTCGACGAGGACCTTTACCTTCAGCCCCCTGTCAAGGGCCGCCCATATCATGTTGTATGCGACGCATATCTGGGCGTCGTCGTGTTTCAGGCCCGTCTTCAGGTGGACGAGGACCGTATTCTTTTCTGCGGCTGATGCGCCCCTTAAAGATACAAAAAGGATAGCAACTGAAATAAACACCGTTATGAGCCTTCTACTCATCTCACCCTCCTTCCGAGCTTTTTTCTGTCTCTTTTTTTTGTCCTTTCCCGCGCCATCCCTCCACAATCTCGATTATAAGAGGGGCGCAGCATCTGCCCGCGGGATTTTTTGTCTCGCATTCGTTTCCAGTTGACGCGCCCGTGACGCTCTGAATATCCTTGAATGTCCCCGCGCCTTTTTTAAGGGCATCGATTATGGCCTCTTTCCTTACATCCATGCAGTAACAGATAACGGGGTTTTCATCTACCCTCGTCATGGCCCTGAGTATCATCCATTTTGACGGCGCGGGAAGGAGACCTTCCCCTTCCTTATAGACCCTGCGTCCGGCGCTGTAATCCCCCTGCCCTCCTCCATTACAGTCCACGTCCCTGCCATTTATCCTTATGGTAGGCACGCCCTTTACCTTCCATTTCCTCGCCTCACGTACTGATGTGACCTTATGGGCATCAAGGAAGAACTTTACGAGCGACTTCTCAAGTACGGCCATGAGATTGGCGCGCCCGGCATCGGTACCGTTAGAATCTTCCGAATAAAAAAACTCCACTTTTATCATTTCTTCTCCACGACCGCTCCGCTGTAGCCGGCCTTCTCAAGGGCCTTTAAAAGCTCCTGCGGCCGAGTTACCTTCTCGTTGTAATTTACAACGGCGCCGCCTTCCTTATAACTGACCTTCGCGCTCGTAACCCCCATCGAGGTTTCAAGGGATTTCTTCACCGCCCCCTCGCAGAGCCTACAGGTCATGCCGCCGACCTTGAGCGTTACGTTTGCGGCAACGGCGGGAATGGCAATGGAAAAGAGGATTATAAAAAATGCGGTAAAAAGGGCAAATTTTTTCATGGCGGGAAAACCTCCTTATGATTTATTTTATACTATAAAAAACTCATACCAGGAGCCACCCGGCCACATAGGGGAAACTGAGGCCGAAGACGACAAAAACCACAAGGAACCAAAAAAGTACCCTGTTTATTTTTATTGACCGTGGGCTGCATTTCGCGCCCGGCCTGCAGACAGACCCCCTGCCGTAGGCGTAGCGGTAAGAGATACCCACAAAGACGAAACTCACAAGGAGCATATAGGGCCTAATCCACTCGAGCCTTGAGAGGAAACCGAGGCCTGTTATGCCGAAGGCGAGAAAGAGGGCCGGTCCAATGCAGCACGAGGCGGCGGCAAGGGCGGCAACCATGCCGCCTATGGAAGAAACTTTTTCCTTCATGCGCTTTTATCCCCTATTCCTTTTCAATGGTCTTTAGTATGGGGCACTCCTCCGTTGAACGGCGTTTCTCGCAGGAGTCCACGAGCCCCTTCAATACCCTCTTTACAGACTTAAGGGCCTTTATCCTCTCCTCAACTACCTCTAATTTCTCCGAGGCCTTTTTCTTCACCTTCGCGCAGGAAGATGGACTCTCCACCCTCAAGTCCAGTAGACCCTTTATCTCATCGAGGGTAAAACCGAGCTCCTTTGCGCGGCGGATGAATTTTATTCTCCTTACCGAGTCCGCGCCGTAAAGGCGATAGCCAGAGGCCTTCCTGCCCGCCGGCATGAGAAGCCCCCGGCGTTCGTAATATCTCACCGTCTGCACATTAACGCCGGCCGTGGCCGCGAGCCTTCCGATGGTAAGGTTTTTTTTCATCCCGACTCCCTCACAACAAGAGTATAAACCCTATACCTGAGTATAGAGTCAAGTGTTTTCTACGTCGCGGAAAAAAACCATCCGTCATTGTTTCAATTATGGACGATGTTGCTCTTAAAGAGTATATCAGTTTATAGGGGAAGTTAAGACGCGTGGTCTTCTGTTCGGGATATAAAAAAGGTGGAGAGTTAAACGATGTGGCAGAAAAAATTGCTCCCGGGCAGCGTTTGGCCCCTCACGGCCCCGGCAAGGTAAAAAAATCCTCTCATATAGCCCGCCTCGCCTGAGGCTCGGCGGGCACCCGGTCGAACCCGTTTGCCTCCGGCAAAGGGTTCGAATCCAACCA
>JBHHVI010000033.1:0-20330 GCA_046754225.1 Thermodesulfobacteriota bacterium
CGTCTTTTTCTTGAGTTTTACGGGCTTCTCCTCTTCTTCCTCCTGCCTGAGCCTCTCATCTATTTCGTCCTCTTCCGTTCCGGCAGGCTTCTCCTTTGCCTTAAGGACCTCCACAACGGCGTCGCCCATCCCGGAGCAGGTTACGAGTTTTGTGCCTTCTTGCGCCTCGTTAAAAATATCAGCTGTCCTGAGGCCGTTATTCAGGACCTCTTCCACCGCCTCCTCTATAAAGACGGCCGCCTCCTCCATGTTGAAGGAGTACCTCATCATCATGGCGCATGAGAGGATCGTGCCCAGGGGGTTCGCCATGTCCTTGCCGGCTATGTCGGGGGCGCTCCCGTGTATGGGCTCGTACATGGCCCTGCTCCTCGTGGGGCCGAGCGAGGCCGATGGGAGCATGCCGATGGAGCCGGTGAGCATGGAGGCCTCGTCGGAGAGTATGTCGCCGAAGGTGTTTTCCGTTACAATGACGTCGAACTGCTTGGGGTTTCTTATCAGCTGCATGGAGCAGTTGTCCACGTACATGTGGGAGAGCTCGACCTCGGGGTACTCGGAGCCCACCTCCGCTACGACCTTCCTCCAGAGCTCGGTCGCCTCAAGGACGTTGGCCTTGTCGACGCTTACGACATTACTTCTCCGGAGTTTGGCCACCTCGAAGGCCACAACGGCTATCCTCTCTATCTCGCCGGTGGTGTAAGTGAGGGTGTTTGTCCCTCTTTCAGTGCCGTCGGCGAGTTTTTCCACCCCCCTCGGCTCTCCGAAATACAGCCCCCCCGTAAGCTCCCTCACCACAAGGAGGTCGACACCGTCTATGACATCGCCCTTTAAGGTGGACGCGTCGATAAGGGGCTTGAATATCTTTACGGGCCGGAGGTTTGCGAAGAGGGCCATCTCCTTACGGAGGGTAAGGAGCGCCCTCTCGGGCCTAATGGAATAATCGAGCCCCTCCCACTTGGGCCCCCCGACGGCGCCGAGAAGCACGGCGTCGCTCCTGAAGGCGAGGCCGAGGACGTCGTCGGTAAGGGGTTTACCGTGCTTGTCTATGGACGCCCCGCCGACGAGGGCCTCGGGCAGCTCGAACTGGATATTAAACCTCCTGCCCATAAGCTTCAATACCTTTACAGCTTCTTTCGTAATCTCAGGGCCTATGCCGTCGCCCGCAAAGACCGCCACGTGAAACCTTTTCACTATACTGACTCCTAACGTATTTTTTTATTAAGAATACTTCGGCACTTATTCTTCTTCTACTCCATCGGAAATCTTTTTGAGAGATTCGAGAAAGACTTCGAGGCCGCTTATGGGGATTACTACCGTCGATTTCCTGTCGTTGGAAAGCTCGGCTATCTGCAGAAACCTCCCCCTGCTGTTCTCTCTCAAGTCCACAAAAAGGGTCTTGTTCTCTATATGAAGTTTGTCGCTAACGACTATCCTGCTCCTGGTGCCCTCCTTCATCGCAGCTTCCCCTTTCTCTTAATGGACTTAAGAAGCCCCCCCGCCCTTAATAGCTCCTCCATGAACTCCGGCACCGGTCTTGCCTTGAAGGTGCGCCCCCTTGTGACGTTTCGTATCTCGCCTCTCGTTATGTTGACCTCAAGGACGTCGCCCTTCTTTGTAGCCCTTACCGCTTCAACGGATTCGAGTATGGGCAGCCCCATATTAAAGGAATTACGGAAAAATATCCTGGCGAAACTCTCGGCTATGACGCAGGAAACGCCTGACGCCTTTATGGCGATGGGGGCGTGCTCGCGCGACGAGCCGCAGCCGAAATTCTTACCCGCCACGATGATGTCGCCCTTTTTCACCTTCGAGGCGAAGGACGCGTCCTCATCCTCCATGCAGTGCTTTGCGAGCTCCTTAGGGTCCGAGGTATTCAAGTACCTCGCGGGAATTATCCTGTCCGTATCCACGTCGGAGCCGTACTTCCAGGCCCTGCCCTTGAATTTCATATCCACTCCTCCCGGCTCTTTTACCGCTAAAATTGATTAAGCGCCTTTATTAAACCTTTTCCACGGTGATAATCTGAAGCGCGCCTCTTAACATGAATTTTCTCTTGAAATTCTTAAACCCCGTCCTTCGGAGGAGGGCCTGGATGTCGGTATCGACCCAGTCCCGGGCCTCCCTCCCCTCGACAAGAAGGAAGAGGAGGCTCTGTAAAAAACCGGCAAGGCCCGCGGCCCTGTGAAAATCGAGGATTACGAGACGGCCTCCCCTTTTAAGGACCCTGAAAGACTCTGTTACGGCCTCCACGGCCCGTGGGGCGGGGACTTCATGGAGGCCGAGGGAGGAAAATACCCTGTCAAAGGACGCGCCCTTAAAAGGCAGAAGCGCCGAGTCCCCCCTCACCGTGGATAGCGGAACCTTTTCCTTTCGAGCCTTTTCGCCGGCCACCCTGAGCATATTGGCGCTTATATCGAGGGCCGTCGCGCCCCCCCCATCTCCGGCGGCCATGAGAGAGAGTGTGGCGGTGCCGGAGTAAAGCTCCAGCACGCTCATCCCCTTTAACGGCCGCGCCTCTTTAATCAAGGCCTCACGGAGCCTGCCTTCGCCGCCGAAAAATAGGCCGATGAACCAGACGGCGAGGTCGTAAACAGGCGCGAGAAGGTCGAAGTTGAGCGAATGGGAATGGCGGGTCTTTTTCGCCATCAGGCATCGTTTTCAATAAACCGTCTTTAAAAAATCCCGCGTTAATATACGCCAAAAAAATCAGGCGGCCTTCCTTCCGGCCACTTCGTCGGGGTGGGCTATGTAGCCCTTGACCGCCGAGGCGGCCGCCACGGCCGGGTTCGTAAGATAGACCTCGCTCCCCGGGTGTCCCATCCTGCCCACAAAGTTCCTGTTCGTAGTGGAGACGGCCCTCTCACCCTCGGCGAGAATCCCCATGTGTCCGCCGAGGCACGGCCCGCATGTCGGGGGACTTATTATGGCGCCGGCCTTCAGGAAGGTTTCAAAGTACCCCTTCTTAAGCGCCTCGTTGTATATGAGAGGCGTAGCCGGTATGATTATGAGCCTTACGTATTTGGCGGTCTTCTTCCCCTTCAACACCTTCGCCGCCACCTCTAAGTCCTCGAGCCTTCCGTTGGTGCATGAGCCTATCACCACCTGGTCGATGGAAATCCTGCCTATATCCGAAATGTTCTTCGTATTCTCAGGCAGCGGCGGCAGGGCCACCTGCGGCTCTATATCCTTGACCCGGTATTCCCTGATATCAGAGTACGCGGCCCCGGGGTCGCTGGAGTAAAGGGTGTAGCGCCTCTCGGCCCTGTTCCTCACATACTTTTCAGTTACGGCGTCGGGGGTTATTATGCCCGACTTTGCCCCGGCCTCTATGGCCATGTTGCACATGGCGAGCCTCGACTCCATTGAAAGTTTTTTTATAGTGTCGCCCGTAAACTCCATCGCCTTGTATAACGCGCCGTCAACGCCTATCTCGCCTATTATATAGAGGATAAGGTCCTTGCCGCTCACCCACTTATTGAGCCTGCCGTTGAAGACCAGCTTCATGGACTCGGGGACCTTGAACCAGAGCTCCCCTGTTATCATGGCGGCGGCGAGGTCCGTTGAGCCCACGCCCGTTGAAAAGGCCCCGAGCGCCCCGTAGGTGCAGGTATGGGAGTCGGCCCCTATAACGACGTCGCCCGGCACTACCACGCCCTTTTCCGGCAGGAGTGCGTGCTCTACACCCACTTCGCCCCCCTCGTAATAGTGGGAGAGTTTTTGTTCGACGGCGAACTCGTTTAACATCTTTACCTGAGTGGCGGACTTTATGTCCTTATTGGGGGTAAAGTGGTCGGGGACGAGGACTACCCTGTTTCTGTTAAAGACCTTCCTGGCCCCTATCTTTTTAAATTCCTTTATGGCGATAGGCGCGGTTATGTCGTTACCGAGGGCGATATCGACCTTCGCGTTTATAAGCTCGCCCGGCGAGACATCTTTTTTTCCGGCATGCCTTGCGAGAATCTTTTCCGTTATCGTCATGGGTTTCATAAGGTGCTTCCTCCGCTAAAGCTATAAAATTTCAATTCCCGTAAAGGTCTGGATAAAAAACTGTCAAAGTCAAAGCGGACCTGAGGGCTGTGCCTGCACGGGAATTTTACGCAGGGGTCCTTGAAGGGAGAATAAAAGGGAGGGCTTCACACGAGGCGCTCGCGCCTTTCCTTCTTCCTGTATTCGAGCCTGTTCAGGGCGTTGATATAGGCCTTGGCGCTGGCCACGATTATATCCGTGTGGGCGCCCTGGCCGAGGACAATGCTACTGCCCTCCTGAAGCCTTACGGTCACCTCGCCCTGTGCGTCGGTCCCGCCGGTGATGGCGTTAACCGAATACTTGAGGAGTTTGCTCTTGGTGCCCGTAATGGCCGAGATGGTGTTATAGACGGCGTCAACAGGTCCGTCGCCCTCTCCCGTCTTCTTTACCACGGCGCCGTCTACCTCCATCTCTATATCGGCTGACGGATGGGTATCGGTGCCGCTCCTTACGTTGAGCCTGCGGAGTTTGTACCTCTCGGGCATATCAATCCGAAGGACCTCGTCCTGGACAATGGCCTCTATGTCCTCGTCAAAGACCTCTTTCTTCTTGTCGGCGAGGCGCTTGAACCTCTCGAAGGACCTGTTGAGCCGGTCCCCCGTGATTGTGTAACCGAGCTCGGCGAGGCGCGCGCTGAATGCGTGACGTCCCGAGTGTTTTCCAAGCACAAGGGTGGAGCGCGAGATGCCCACTGACTCGGGCCTCATAATCTCGTAAGTGGTCTTGTCCTTCAAAAGCCCGTCCTGATGTATACCCGACTCATGGGCAAAGGCGTTTTCGCCGACTATGGCCTTGTTGGGCTGCACCATAACGCCGGTAATGCTCGATATGAGTTTTGATGTGGGATATATCTGCTCCGCCGCTATTCCGGTATCAAACCCGAGGCTCTCCCTGTGGGTCTTTAATATCATGACCAGCTCTTCGAGAGAGGCATTCCCGGCTCTCTCGCCGATGCCGTTTATCGTGCACTCAACCTGCCTGGCGCCGTTTATGACGGCGGCGAGAGAATTGGCCACGGCGAGCCCGAGGTCGTTATGGCAGTGCACGGATATTACGGCCCTGTCAATATTGGGCACCTTCTCCCTTACCCCTCTTATAAGGGCCCCGAAGGCGCCGGGAAGGGCGTAGCCCACTGTATCGGGTATGTTTACAGTCGATGCCCCCGCATCTATCACCGCCTCTATAACCTCGTAGAGGTACCCGGGCTCGGACCTTGAGGCGTCCATGGGTGAAAACTCCACGTCATCCACGTACCCTCGCGCCCTTTCAACCATCTCAACGGCCCTCTTCTTAGCCTCGGCCCTTGAGAGCTTGAACTGGTACTTGAGGTGTATGTCCGACGTGGAAATAAAGGTATGTATGCGTACCTTCGGGGCGCCCTTCAGGGCCTCCCACGCGGAGTCCACGTCCTCGGGCTTTGCCCTCGCGAGGCTGCAGATGACAGGGCCATGAACAGTATCGGCTATCCTTCTTACGGCCTCGAAGTCCCCGGGAGAGCTGTAGGCGAAGCCGGCCTCGATTATATCGACGCCGAGCCTGGCGAGCTGCTTCGCCGCGATTATCTTCTCCTCGACGTTCATCGAGGCGCCGGGAGACTGCTCGCCGTCCCTTAATGTAGTATCGAAAATCCTTACTTTATCCATAATGCTTACCTGTGCATGTTTGCGTGTGTGGCCCTTTCATCATCTTCGATGACAACACCGGTCCTCTGTCTCCTTCTTCTATCGAGGAGCGTGGTTATGGGGCCGGAGATGACATAACCGAGGGTCAGGATAAAGAGCATAAGCGGAGGCTCCGCGGCTATGACAATAAGGAGGAGAACGAGCCCCACGAGGAGCCTGAAGGGCATCCTCTGCGACAAATTCAGCTCCTTGAAACTGTAGTACTTGATATTGCTCACCATTAAAAAGGCCAGGGCGTATACGAGTACGAGCACGGTAACGTGTTTGGCTATCTCCTGGCCCTTGCCGGAGTAAAAGAATATCAGCACCGTAGCGGCCACAAGGGCCGCGGCCGCCGGTATGGGCAGCCCGTTGAACCTCTTCTTCTCAACAGTCGATATCTGGACGTTGAAACGCGCCAGCCTCATGGCCCCGCAGACCACATAGAGAAAGGCCGCGAGCCATCCGTATCTTCCGAAGGGACGGAGCGCCCAGGTGAATATGAGTATACCCGGAGCGAGTCCGAAGGCAACGAGGTCGGCCAGCGAGTCGTACTCCACGCCGAACCTCGATGTTGTGCCCGTGAGCCTCGCTATCCTTCCGTCGAGCCCGTCTATAACGGCGGATATGAGTATGGCGACGGCGGCATGGACGAAATGGCCGTCAAGGCTCGCCACTATGGCGTAGAAGCCGCCGAAAAGGCTCGCCGAGGTCAAGAGATTGGGAAGAAGGTATACTCCTTTTTTGAACCCCTTCCCCCTTCTTGGTTTTTTGCCTAATTCTCTGTCTCTCATTTCCAACACCCCAGTATTGTTGCGCCGGCCTTCACCTTCTCCCCTACCTTAACGGAGACAGGGCAGTCGGCGGGAAGATAAACGTCGAGTCTTGAACCGAACCTTATGAGGCCGAACCTCTCGCCCCTTGTAAGGACGGATCCTTCCTTTAAATAGCACACAATCCTTCTCGCCACAAGGCCCGCTATCTGGTTGAAGACAAAATGCTTTCCAACCGGCCCCTCGGCTATAACAGCGTTCTGCTCGTTACAAAGGCTCGCCTTGTCGAGGTTCGCCGAAAAAAATCTCCCCCGATTATAAATGACCTTCAATACCTTCCCCGAGGCCGGGGCCCTGTTCACGTGCACGTTAAAGAGGCTCATGAAGATGCTTATTTTGTTCGCCTCTGCGTTCAAAAACCTGGAGTCGAATACCCGCTCCACCTTTATGACCTTGCCGTCGGCGGGGCTCACGATAGAGTTCGGGTCTGCCGGCACTACCCTTTCCGGGTCCCTGAAAAAAGCGACGACAAAGATGGTCAAGAGGATAAAGACGGACCGCGCCCACCACAGGCCCGTAAGCCAGAAAACTATGACGGTAGCGGCAAGGGCGATGAATATAAAAGGAAACCCCTCTCTGGCGACGGGCGGCCTGAAGGTTCCTTTTCGTTTCACGACCGGCCCTGACGTCTTTACCCGCCGGGGGGTCTCAGGGAGGCTTTCATCAGGGGGGCCTTCCAAAGAGTGCCTAATTCTTTTCCCTGTCAACTATCTTCCCCTTCTTGAGCCACGGCATCATATCCCGTAGTTTGGAGCCCACCGCCTCTATGGGATGGTCCCGGCCGGACCTTGTGAGGGCGTTGAAGACGGGTTTATTGGCCTTGTTCTCAAGCATCCATTCCCTTGCGAAGCTCCCCGACTGGATCTCGGCGAGTATCTTTTTCATCTCCTTCTTTGTCTCGTCCGTTATAACCCTCGGCCCCCTTGTAATATCTCCGTACTGTGCGGTGTTGCTTATGGAATACCTCATATTCGAGATGCCGCCTTCGTAAATGAGGTCCACGATAAGTTTCATCTCATGGAGGCATTCGTAATAGGCCATCTCGGGGGGATAGCCCGCCTCGGTGAGGGTCTCGAAACCGGCGGTTATAAGCGCGCTCACCCCGCCGCAGAGCACCGCCTGCTCTCCGAAGAGGTCTGTCTCGGTCTCGCACTTGAAGTTGGTCTCTATAATTCCGGCCCTTCCGCCCCCTATGGCCGACGCGTAAGCGAGGGCCACCTTGAGGGTGTCGCCTGAGGGGTCCTGGTGGACGGCCACAAGGTTCGGCACTCCGCCGCCCTTTGTAAACTCATGCCTTACGAGGTGGCCCGGCCCCTTGGGGGCCACCATGAAAACGTTTATGTCGTCTGACGGGGCAATCTGGCCGAAGTGAATATTAAAGCCGTGCGCAAAGGCCAGGTAGGCGCCTCTTTTAAGGTTCGGCTCTATTTCATCTTTATAAACGTCTCCCTGAGTCTCATCGGGGATAAGGACCATGACGACGTCGGAGCCCTTTACGGCGCCGGCCACCTCTTTTACTGCGAGTCCGGCCTTTTCAGCCTTCTTCCAGGAGGAGCCCCCCTTCCTGAGCCCCACGACGACGTCCACGCCGCTCTCCTTCAGATTCATGGCATGGGCGTGCCCCTGACTGCCGAAACCTATTATTGCGACCCGCTTTTCACGTATATTCTCAAGTTCAGCGTCCTTATCGTAATAGACCTTCATCTAACGAGTTCCTCCTCTGAGTTTTTATATTCCAATCTCTTTTATAGTTAAAAAAGCGCCCCGTCAACTGAGCGCAATGAAAATCAATTAAAAAAAACTCACCTCTGCTTGGGGCTCCGGGCCATGGCCACGCTCCCTGTGCGCACTATCTCCTTTATTCCGAAGGGCCTTAAAAGCTCTGTAATCGCCCCTATCTTCTCTGAGTCCCCGGTAATCTCAATAGTGTAATTTCTCGGGCTTACGTCCACGACCTTGGCCCTGAAGATATCCACAATGCTCAATATCTCCGCCCTGTTCTCGGACTTTGAGGATACCTTTATGAGGGCGAGGTCCCTCTCTATATGCTCCTCGCCTGTAAAATCGTGTACCTTGATGACGCTTACCAGTTTATTGAGCTGCTTGGTTATCTGCTCCAAGACCTTGTCGTCTCCGCGCGTCACAATAGTCATTCTGGAGACACTGGGCTCAAGCGTCTCCGCCACGGTGAGGCTTTCTATATTAAAACCACGGCCCGAAAAAAGCCCCGATATCCTTGACAGGACCCCGAACTCGTTCTGGACAAGCACTGAGACGGTATGGCGCACCTTGGGTGACCTCCTTATTTATAATAAAAAACCTGAACCGGCCCCTCGCCCCCCGGCCCCCACCCCTTAAAAGGCCCCTTTTACGAGGAGCGTCCTTTTTAAGGCGGATACAATCCCCGGATGCTGAAAGTATCGTCCGGTCTTGAACAACACTTACACGAGGAGCATCTTTTCAAGGCGGCTACAGGCCCGGGGTGCACAAGCATCATCCGGGCTTAAAAACAACACTCACACCAGGAGCATCTTACTTAAGGGCTGGCCCGCCGGGACCATTGGATAGACGCCCTCGAAGGGTTCGACCTTGAAGTCTATAATGACGGGCCTGTCCCTGACCTTCATCGCCTCTTTTATGACGGGCACGACCTCCCCGACCTTGACGGCACGCAGGCCCACGGCTCCGTAGGCCTCGGCGAGCTTTACATAATCGGGCGCCACGGAAACGCAGGTATGTGAATACCTCTTCTTGTAAAAAAGCTCCTGCCACTGGCGGACCATCCCGAGGACCTGGTTATTGAGGATGGCTACAATTACCGGCAGTTTATACTGAACCGCGGTGGCTATCTCCTGTATGTTCATCTGTATGGAGCCGTCTCCGGCGATGTCTATAACCGTCTTTTTAGGCCGCGCTATCTGGGCGCCTATGGCCGCCGGGAACCCATACCCCATTGTGCCGAGCCCCCCGGAGGTGAGGAAGGTGCGCGGCTCCTTGAACTTGAAGAACTGGGCGGCCCACATCTGGTTCTGGCCCACCTCGGTAGTTACTATGGCGTCGCCCTTTGTGGCCTCGTAGAGCTTTTCAATTACGTACTGGGGCTTTATCTTACCCTTAGCTTCCATCTTATAGCCGAGCTTATGGGCCCCGGCCCAGTCCTGTACCGTACCGCTCCACTCCTTAAGGCCCTTCTTGTAAAGATTGAGCGCCTTTTGGGAAGGCAGGAGCTTCAATAACTCCTTTAAAACCTCCTTCACGTCGCCGACTATGGGGATGTCGACCTTCACGTTCTTGCTTATGGAGGTAGGGTCTATGTCTATATGTATAATCCCGGCGTAGGGGGCGAACTCCTCTATCACCCCGGTGACGCGGTCGTCAAACCTTGAGCCTATGGCTATGAGACAATCTGTCTCCGTTACGGCCATGTTCGCGCAGTAAGTCCCGTGCATTCCGAGCATGCCCATAAAGAGGGGGTGTGTGCCAGGAAAGCCGCCGAGCCCCATGAGGGTCGTCGTCGTGGGTAAGCCCAATTTTTCCGCGAAGGTCCTGAGCTCCTTCGCGGCGTCTGAGAGGAGCACCCCTCCACCTGCATATATAACGGGCCTCTTTGACTTGAGGATAAAGTCCAGCGCTTTTTTTATCTGCCCCCTATGGCCCTTGTACCTGGGCTGATAACTCTCAATGGAGATCTTTTCAGGATATGAGAAAGTCCCGGTAGCCACGAGCACGTCTTTGGGCAGGTCTATAAGCACGGGGCCGGGTCGCCCCGTAGTGGCGATATAAAAGGCCTCCTTGATTATCCTGGTAAGGTCCTTTATGTCCTTTACAAGGTAGTTGTGCTTTGTGCACGGCCTTGTTATACCGACAATATCGGCCTCCTGAAATGCGTCGTTGCCTATAAGCCCCGTGGGGACCTGTCCGGTAAAGACGACCATGGGTATGGAGTCCATGTACGCCGTGGCCAGGCCGGTAACGGTATTGGTGGCGCCGGGGCCCGACGTAACGAGTACGACGCCGGGGCGTCCCGTCGCCCTGGCGTAGCCGTCTGCCATGTGAACGGCGCCCTGTTCGTGGCGTACGAGAATATGGTTTAAGGGCCCGTCGTAGAGCTTATCATATATGGGAAGCACCACACCGCCCGGGAACCCGAAGATAGTATCAACGCCCTCCTTCTTGAGGCACTCGATGAACATCTCCGCACCGGTCATCCTGCCTGACTTCGCCTTCTTCATCTTTTCGCCTGTCGTGGTTAAAGTTATTTAAGCACCGCTCCTGCGTAGGCGCTCGTAACATGGGCGGCGTACCTCGCGAGCCAACCCTTCTTTATCTTGGGCTCCGGCGCCTTCCAGTTCTTCAGCCTCTTCTCAAGTTCCTTTCGAGAGACCTTCAACTCGAGGCTCCTCCTGTGGATATCGAGCGCTATCGTGTCCCCTTCCTTTATAAGGGCGATAGGGCCGCCTTCCATGGCCTCGGGGGAAATATGACCGATGCACGGCCCCCTTGTGCCCCCTGAAAACCTCCCGTCCGTAATGAGCGCCACCGAGTCACCGAGGCCCATGCCCATAAGGGTCGCCGTGGGGGCGAGCATCTCGCGCATGCCGGGCCCTCCTTTCGGCCCCTCATACCTGATGACCATGCAGTCGCCCTTCTTTATCTTTTTTCCCAGTATGGCGGCCATGGCGTCTTCCTCGGAGTCAAAGACGCGCGCGTGGCCCGAGAACCTCATCATCTTGGAGCTCACGCCGGACTGCTTCACAACAGCCCCCAGAGGCGCTATATTGCCCTTCAGGACCGCTATGCCGCCTTCTTTATGGTACGCCCTATTAAGGGGCCTTATTACGTCTTCGTCAATATACCCCACATCCGATATTCTCGACTTCACCCTCCTGCCGGAGACGGTGGGGTTGTCTTTGATGGACTTCTCAAGCCTCTTCATCACGGCCCCTATACCGCCGGCCCAGTGAAGGTCCTCCATGTAATATTTACCCACCGGCTCCAGCGAGGAGATGTGGGGGGTGGTCGTGGCTATCTCGTCAAAGAGTTCGAGGGGCAGTTTCACACCGGCCTCATGGGCAACGGCGAGAAGATGGAGCACCGTGTTTGTTGAGCCCCCGAGGGCGAGATCAACCCTTATGGCGTTTTCAAAGGCCGCCCTTGTAAGAATTTTTGAGGGGGTGACCTTTTTCTTTACCAGTTCCACAACCCTTACGCCGCTCTCAAAGGCTATCCTTCTCTTCTCCGCGGACTGGGCGATGGCCGTACCGCAAAAGGGCAGGCTCATCCCCATCGTCTCGGTAAGGCAATTCATGGTGTTGGCGGTATAGAGGCCCTGACAGCTCCCCGCCCCCGGACAGGCCCCCATCTCGCAGGAGTTCAACTCGTCAAGGGAAATCTCCCCGGAGCGGTACCGCCCCATGGCCTCGAAGGTATTCCTTATAAAGGACGTCCTCTTGCCCCTGTATCGTCCGGTCCTCATGGGGCCGGCCGTAACAACTATGGCCGGGATATTAAGCCTCGCCGCGGCCATGAGCATCCCAGGGGTAATCTTATCGCAATTAGTAAGAAAGACTATACCGTCAAAGGCATGCCCCTCGGCGACACTCTCGACGGTGTCGGCTATAAGGTCCCTCAGGGGAAGCGAGTAATGCATCCCCCTGTGCCCCATGGCTATGCCGTCGCAAACGCCGGGAAGCCCGAAGATAAAGGGATAACCGCCGCCCGTATGCACGCCCTTCTCAATAAACCTCTCAAGGTCCCTCATCCCGATATGGCCGGGTATCAAGTCCGTAAAACTCGACGCGAGCCCTATAAAAGGCTTGTTCATCTCCCTTTTGGGAAGACCCGTTGCGTATAGAAGTGCCCTGTGGGGGACCCTTTCAAGCCCCTTCTTGATCCTGTCGCTTCTCTCCGTCATATTTTTTAAATATCAGACCTATCCCCACATTAATCTACAGCGATGGACTAAAGGGTAAAGGGCCTTCAGACTCCGTGCCTGGAGATTATAGTTTCCATCTCGTCCTTGAGGGCGAGCTTCAATTTCTTCAACCTCTTCTTCTCCAAAACCTCGTCGCTGTTGAGATGGGGCTTCTTTTCCATAGCCTCAACCCTCTTCTGGAACTCCCTGTGAGTGTTAAAGGCCTTCCTGAACGCCTCATCCTCATCCAGCAACTTTTCCACAAGCTCTTCGTTGACTGCCATAAGCCCTCCTTTTCTAAATAAGAATTAAAAACCCCTTGCAGGGGATTTATAAATGTTATTAGCAAGGTACAAGTTAATATTAGCCTAATGGCAAAGGCTTGTCAATATTGCAGGGCCCTGACTACGGGGTAAAAACATCCTTCCTTCATCCCCCCTCACGGCCCCTCACGGCCCCTTACGGCTTTTAAGCTCCGCTTCGGATTTCCTGTAATAGACCGGGGCCGAATCAAGGGCGGAGACGCCCTTTAGCCCCTTCTGGCGCGCGATAAGAGCGATATTAGAGGCCCTTACGTGCCAGAGGTGTCCGGGGGCGAATATGGCCCTTTTGACATTCTTTTTAATAACCTCCGAGTAGACCTTTATGCCGTTTCCAAGAAATATCACCGGCTTCTCTGAAAGGCCCTCTCTTTCGAGAAACTCAAAAAGCGCAACCGGCGTGAGGGCCGAGTCAGGCATAAGGACCCGGGCAAGGCCGCCGCCTGAGAAACTAAAAAGGGCGGCATAGACCTCTTTCTTCCTTGCGTCAAGAACGGGGCATACGGGGAGGTTGGAATACCGCGCGTTGTAAGCGAGTGCCTCCAGTGTGGATACCCCCGCCACGGGTCTGCCCGCGGCCCAGGCCAGCCCCTTAATCGTACTTACCCCTATCCTCAGCCCCGTAAATGAGCCGGGGCCGTGAGAGAGCGCGAAGAGCCCCACGTCATTTACCGGCGCCCCGGCCTCGTCAAGGAGCGCGGCTATGGCCTGCATCAGCCAGTCGGCATGAGTGCCCACATCACCTACGGTGCGCTCGGCGATTAAAATATCACCATCAAAGAGCGCGACGGCGCCCGACGTCGTCGAGGTATCTATCGCGAGCATCAATTCTTTTGTCTTTTCCGAAGAAATCTTTTCTTGCCCACCTAATATTGACTGAGAAAAAGAGTAAGTGGCCTTCCCGCTCAGCCGATCATACGGAAGATGTCGTTA
The DNA here is from genome assembly GCA_046754225.1 of Thermodesulfobacteriota bacterium. GTDB lineage: Bacteria > Desulfobacterota > GWC2-55-46 > GWC2-55-46 > JADFVP01 > BTQV01. Next base: position 13,685 of record JBHHVI010000033.1, read on the forward strand.
TACGTTACAAGGACCATAAGGGTGATAATAAGGGCAATACCTATCTGCTGGGCTATCCCCATGAACCTTTCACTCAAAGGTTTTCCCTTCACCGCCTCGATAGCAAAGAACAGAATATGCCCGCCGTCAAGCACCGGTATGGGGAAAAGGTTTATTATCCCCAGTTGGAGGCTTAAAAAGGCGACAAGGGTAAGGAGGTCCACAAGACCCTCCTTGGCGGCCCTTCCAGCCACCTGCGCTATCATAATGGGCCCGCCAAGTGTTTTGAGCGAATACTTCCCTACGACAAGACCCTCGATTACCATGAAGAGCTTGCCCGTCATTTCCACGGATGTGGAAAAACCCTTTTCCACGGACTCAAAGAAGCCGTAGCTCTTGAAGGCGCGGTCCTCTTTTCTTGTAACTCCTATCAGGAACCTCTTTGTGCCTTTCCTGAGCCTCGGGGTTAAGCTAACCTTGAAGACCCTGCCCGCCCTGTTGAGTGTAAAGACCTTCCGTGAGCCGTCTTTACTTACAAGGGACTCGAGTTCAACCCAGTGCGTTATTTCCTTGCCGTTTACCGCGAGGATCACATCCCCAACCTTCAGCCCGGCCCTGGTAGCCGGGTACCCCGAGGAGAGCCCCCCTATCACAGGGCTCATGGGAGGCACAATCCCCGCAATCCCCATGCCCGTATCATCGCTCGTTGGGGTAAGGGACGTCTCAATATCCTTTCCGTTCCTCTCAAGCCCTATCTTGAGGGTCTTTTCAGGGTTTTCCGTAAAGGAAATGATGAGGTCCTGCCAGTCACGCACCTCCTTTTCGTCAACGGTCCTTATGACATCTTTTTTTCTTATCCCCGCCTTTGCGGCGGGCCCCTCGGGCAAAACGTAGCCCACCTCGGCCCGTCTCTCGAGATAGGCCGGTATATAGGTGCCCATCATGAATATGGCCGGCAGGAGCACAAAGGCAAGAATGAGGTTCATCGCCGGGCCCGCGGCGACTATGGCCGCGCGCTTGAAGACACTCTTATGTGTAAAGGATTTTTTTCTCAGCTCCTCGGAGACCTCTTCGCCGGGGGCCTCGCCCACCATCTTTACGTATCCGCCGAGCGGCAGGAGCGAAATCCTGTACTCCGTCTCACCCCTTGTAAAGCCTATAAGCCTGGGGCCGAAGCCGAGGGAGAATTTTTCCACGCCCACGCCCGAGAGCTTGGCCACGGCGAAGTGGCCGAGTTCATGGATAAAGATAAGAAGGCCGAGGACTATAATGAATGAAATTATCGTTGTCATGAATTTTTATATTTTCTGAACAAAAATAACCGCTAAGCTATGGCCCTTACAGTCTCCAGGGCCAGTTTTCTCGCCCTTCTATCGGCCCTCAGGAGTTCTTCCACGCTCAAGGCGTCCTTATACTCCACCTCGTTAAAGACCGTTTCGATAACCCTGAATATATCGGTGAACCTGACGGCTCCCCTTAAGAACATCTCCACAGCCACCTCATCGGCGGCGTTCAAGACGGCCGGTGCCGTACCCCCTTTTTTAAGGGCGCGGTAGGCGAGGGCCAGGCATGGAAACTTTTCAGCGTCGGGTTCAAAAAATTCGAGTTTTAATCCGTCAAGGCCGAGGGGCATGGAGCCGGGGTCTATCCTTTCCGGATATGAGAGGGCGTACGCTATCGGCCCCTTCATATCAGGGCTGCCCATCTGGGCCATAATGGACCCGTCATTATATTCTACCATAGAATGGACAATACTTTGAGGATGAATACACACGGAAATCTTTTCAGCCGGCACGCCGAAAAGCCAGCGCGCCTCTATCACCTCGAGCCCCTTGTTCATCAACGTGGCGGAGTCCACGGTTATCTTTCTGCCCATGGTCCATTTGGGGTGGTTCAGGGCCTCTTCGGGAGTCACCCTGTCGAGGGTGGCGGCGGGGCGGTCGAGGAAAGGCCCGCCCGAGGCGGTAAGTATTATCCGCTTCACGTCTTCCGTCTTATGCCCCTTAAGGGCCTGGAATACCGCGCTGTGCTCGCTGTCAACGGGCAGAAGGCGAACGCCGTTCTTTTTCACCTCTTCCATAATAATGGGGCCCGCCATGACGAGGGTCTCTTTATTGGCGAGGGCTATGTCTTTGCCGGATTTAACGGCCGCCACGGTGGGCACGAGCCCCGCGGCCCCGGATATGGCCGAGACCACCATGTCTGAGTCCACTCCCGAGGCCACCCTTACGGCGCCCTCCACTCCGAAACCGACTTCTATGCCGAGGTCGGCGGAAAGGCTTTCGGCCGCCTCCTCCGTTAAAACCGAAACGCAGGCGGGGCTGAACTCCTCATACTGCCTTTTGACGGTATCCGTATTGTTGCCCGCGGCAATAGCCGCGACACTGAACCTCTCGGGGTGTCTCCTTACTATCTCAAGGGTGCTTTGCCCGATGGAACCCGTTGAGCCGAGTATGGAAAGTCTTTTTACCGTGCCGGAAGCGCTCATAGGTGAAAACCCCATTAAATGGTGCGGCCCCGATGAAAGAGCCAAAAATTACCCGGCCCGCTAAACCATGCAAAAAAAGACGAGGAGGTAATACAAAACCGGGGCCGCGAAGATGATGCTGTCGATCCTGTCGAGTATGCCGCCGTGTCCCGGCACTATGGTACCGGAGTCCTTGACGCCGGCCCCCCTCTTTATAAAGGACTCTGTTAGGTCCCCGAGCACACCCACCACTGCTATGACCACTGAAAAAAGGAGTACCTTCGCGTACCCATGGTCGAGTTGGAAAAAATAATTAAAGAGAGCGGCCGCTATCATGCCGAAGGCGATTCCGCCGAAAAGACCCTCCACGCTTTTACCCGGACTTATAACAGGCGAAAGCCTGTGCCTGCCAATAAGCTTTCCCGTCAAAAAAGCGAAAGAGTCATTAAACCATATTACGGTAAGAAAAAATATTATCCACCACCGCCCCCCCTTCACATTGCTCAGAAGAATCAGGTATGAAAGCGGCAGAGCGATGTATACTACGCCCAGGGCCCTGAAGGCCACATCAGTAAAGGCCTTTTTCAGGTCGGCCCCAAAAAAAATGCCGGAGAGAAAAAACACAAAAACAGCCGCTACGATAACGGGCGGCGCGGCCGCTTCGCCGAAGATATAAAAGACGGCGGGCACAGAGAGTCCGAAAAAAATCCCCGGCAGGCTCTGCCGGTTCTCCCCCTGTTTTGCCTGAGTGAGATTATTATACTCCAGGAGCGAAAGGAGGGTAATAACAAAAACAGCGGCTGCTATCCAGAGAGCGGGCGCGTACAGCACCAGAAAGACTACCGCTGGAATCAACAAAAAGGCTGTGGCTACCCTTTTCAGAAAAGCATCTCCCCGTTACTATAATAATCCTGGAGTCCGGTTTTGCCCATGAAGGACTAATCCGGTACACCGTGGGCCCAAAACCCTGGCCCGGGGTCAGAAAGCGGCGCCCGCCTCTTTCTGTTTCACAAGGCCGAAACGGCGCTCCCTTCTCTGATAATCGAGGATAGCCTCCCTCAGATTCTGCCTTGTAAAATCGGGCCAGAGGACCTCGGTAATGTATATCTCGGCGTATGCGAGCTGCCATAAAAGAAAATTACTTATCCTGTTTTCTCCGCTCGTCCTTATAAGAAGGTCCGGGTCGGGCACCCCTGCCGTATAGAGGCGGGACCCGAAGAGCTCCTCCGTGATATCGTCCGGGTTAATAAAACCCTGCCTTACCTCCCCGGCGATACGGCGCGCGGCCGTTACAATCTCATCACGGCCGCTGTAGCTCAGCGCCAGCTGCAGCACCATGTCGTTAAGGCCGGCTGTCTTCCTCTCAAGTTCGCCCACGGCCCTTCTTACATTCTCCGGAAGTTCTTGAACATTTCCTATTGCCTTGAAACGTATGCCGTTTTCCACAAAGGTCTTTTCCTCGCTCCTCAAGTGTTTTTCCAGGAGTTTCATGAGGAGCGACACCTCCTCAACGGGACGCATCCAGTTCTCCCTGGAGAAGGTGTAGAGGGTGAGGTATTCTATGCCGAGATCCCTGCAGTACTTTACCGTGTCCCTGGCGACCTCTATGCCCTTTTTGTGGCCGTTAATCCTCCCGAGGAGCCTCTTGCCGGCCCACCGGCCGTTGCCATCCATTATTATGGCGATATGCCTCGGCATATTATCGGCGTTAATGTCCTTCATATTTTCTGACATAGCCTCATTGAAAGAGTAAGATCACTTAAAACAAATAACGCTAATGCTGCAGAAAATGAATATTTTTCATAAATTTACCATAAAAGAAAGACGACCTCAAGCGAATCCGGTTTAGGAGCTCTTTCATCCCCGCACCTTCTCCGAAGGCTCAGACCTCCATTATCTCAGCCTCTTTCGCCTGGAGTATCTCGTCAACCTTTTTGGTGAATTTGTCGGTCAGCTCCTGAATCTCGCCGTGGGCCTTCTTGTTTTCGTCCTGTGAAATCTCTTTATCCTTCTCGAGCCTGTTTACGGTGTCGTTGGCCTCTCTCCTGATATTACGTATAGAGACCTTGCTCTCCTCGGCGTACTTTTTCGCGACCTTTACAATCTCCCTTCTTCTCTCCTCTGTGAGCTGGGGGATTGCGACACGTATAATCTTACCGTCATTAGAAGGTGTGAGCCCGAGCTCGGAAGCGAGGATTGCCTTTTCTATGGCCTGGAGCTGGGAAAGGTCCCAGGGCTGTATGGTAATAAGCCTCGGCTCCGGCGCCGAAATGGTGGCCATCTGGCTTAGCGGCGTGCTTGCTCCGTAGTAATCCACTTTTACACCGTCAAAGAGGGCCACCGAGGCGCGCCCGGTCCTGAGCCCTGAGAGTTCATGGATAAGCGCGTCTATTGATTTTGACATTCTATTTTTAATATCCGCGAGCACGCTTGGCTGCATAGCTCTGACCTCCTTCAAAATTTTTCATATTACGGTACGCTCAGGCGGTTACCAGTGTCCCCACCTCTTCTCCTCTCGCTATCCTTGAGAGGTTTCCGGGACGCTTTATGTTAAAGACCATAATGGGGAGGTTGTTGTCCATGCAAAGTGATACCGCGGTGGTGTCCATCACCTTTAAACCCATCTTAAGGACATCGATATACTTGAGGCGGTCGTACATCACGGCGTCCTTGTGTTTCACCGGGTCCTTGTCGTAAACGCCGTCCACCTTGGTGCCCTTGAGTATAATCTCGGCGCGCATTTCCATGGCCCTTAAAGAGGCCGCAGTGTCCGTTGTAAAATACGGATTTCCCGTGCCGGCGGCGAAGATTACGACCCTGCGCTTTTCGAGATGCCTTATGGCCTTTCTCCTGATATAAGGCTCGGCCAGTTCCTTCATCTCTATGGCGGACATAACCCTCGTAACGGTGCCGTTCTTCTCAAGGGCCTCCTGAAGTATAAGCGCGTTTATCACGGTGGCGAGCATGCCGACGTAATCGGCGGAGGCCCTGTCCATGCCCTTCGCGCTCGCGGAAACGCCCCTGAAGATATTGCCGCCCCCTATTACAACGGAGACGTCGGTGCCGAGTGCGTGGACACCAGAAATCTCATCAGCGATGGACTTCACCACATCGTTCTCGATGCCGTACTCCCTGTCGCCCATAAGGGCTTCACCGGAAAGTTTCAGCAGTATGCATTTGTACTTAACAGGTTCAGACATGGCCGGCTGTGTGAGTTAGCGATGGAAACGAATAAAAAATTCCGTGGAATATTGGGGTTGAACTCGCGAAACGCCTGCGTACAAAAGACCCCTGCGTCCCGGCTTTCATGCTGAAGGCCCGGATAAAACGGCGCAGGAATCTGAAAGGTTCTATATGATATACATTCTCAGACTATGCCTGCAAGGCTTCTATTTCCTTGGCGAAATCAGTCTCTTTCTTTTCAACGCCCTCACCCACCTTAAACCGGGCGAAACGTCTGACCGCGATATTCTCCCCCAGCTTTGCGACAGCCCCGATGAGGAGTTTTTCCACGGTCTCGTCTGGATTTTTCACAAAAGGCTGCTCAAGGAGGCAGACCTCCTTATAAAACTTCTCCACCTTGCCGTCGACTATCCTGTCAAGCACCTTTTCCGGCTTTCCGGACTCCCGGGCCTGTGCCAGGAAGATCTCCCTCTCCTTTTCCACATCCCGGGCCGGCACATCCGCCCGTTTTACGTACCTCGGGTTCATAGCCGCTATGTGCATCGCTATATCCTTCACGAGGTCGGTGAAGCCGTCTGTGCGAGCCACGAAATCGGTCTCGCAGTTAACCTCAACGAGCACGCCGATCTTGCCGCCCTGGTGGATATATGAATAGACAATACCTTCGGCGGTTGTCCTTCCGGACTTCTTCTCGGCCGCGGACAGCCCTTTTTTCCTGAGGTAATCCGTGGCCTTATCAAGGTCGCCCCCGCACTCGCCAAGGGCCTTCTTGCAGTCCATAAAACCGGCCCCCGTCTTTTCTCTAAGTTCCTTCACCTTTGAAGCGCTTATATCCATTATCAAATACCTCTCGATTTTTTTTATTTTATCTCTAAGGGCCGAAAAACCACGTCAAGAAAGACCGGCTGGGGTTCTCTCTCTATCTTCCATCTCCGCGGCGCCTTTTACCTACTCGGCCGCCGCCTCGTCCTTTTCCTCTTTGCCGGTTTGGACTGCGGCCTTTTCGGGCTTGGCGGC
>JBHHVI010000034.1:0-20138 GCA_046754225.1 Thermodesulfobacteriota bacterium
TAATGCTTCCGTACTTCCTGACGGCTTCTCTATACATGCTCCTGAGGACATACGCGCTGGGGGGGGTGATGCAGGGTAAAGAGATAGACCTTACCATGTATGACGCTCTAATAAACGTCTTTCCTCTCATAGCGAGGTATGTGGGTAAACTCTTTGTGCCCGTGGGCCTGAGCGCCGTATACTCCTATGATATGGCCCATTCTATTACGGAGCCGGGGGTAATTGTGGGGTTTTTAGCGGCATTGGCCGTCTTCGTAATTCTTTTTCTCGTGAGGATGAAAAAGACCGTCTTCTTTTTTCTCTGCTGGATATTTGTGCCTCTGCTTCCCGTGCTATACATACCGGCCGTCTCCGTGGGAGGGTTCGCCGACCGTTACCTGTATCTCTCGACGGCAGGCTTTGCCGTTATCCTCGGAGTGGTGGTTTTACGGATTATCTCGATGCCGGTTAAAGGCGGAGTCAGGGACGGGGAAAGGAGGGGTGAGAAGAGCAGGAAAGTATCCATCTCCGTAGCGGCCGCTGCTCTGGGCCTGTTAGCCGTTTATTCCGCCGCTTCAGTGGGGAGGAGCAGGGTCTGGAGAAATGACTACAACCTCTGGTCCGACGCCGTAATCAAATCACCGGGCAGCGCCAACGCGCATTATAACCTCGGCTGGGCCCTTCACAGGGAGGCCAGGTACGACCGGGCCGAGGCCGAATATAAAAAGGCATTGGATATTACCCCTGACAAAGAGAAGGCGCACTACAATCTGGCTCTTATTTATAACGAAAAGGGCGATTACGTTAACGCCGTTAAACATTTCAAGGAGTCGATAAGGTTAAAACCTGCGTCTATCGACGCTTATGCCCATCTGGCCATAATATACCACAAAACGGGCAGGGTCTCCGATGCGGTATACCTTTATAAGATAGCGTTAAGGTTGGAGCCGGAAAATGACGACATTCAGTACAACCTCGCCCGGGCGTATCAGGATAGAGGTGACTACCCGAACGCCATGTATCATTATAAGGAGGCAGTGAGATTGAACCCGGGAGGCGCTGACGCCCATTATAATATGGGGATTATATACGGGAAGCTCAATTTGCCTGACAGGGCGGCGGCGGAGTTCAGCGCGGCGCTCAGTATAGACCCGGATTTCAGTGCGGCGAGGGTGGAACTAAACGATATAATATATTTGAAAAATAAAGAGAAATAGCCCGGATTGTTCTTCAGGCCGTTTTTGAACTTGATAGATAACGGCGCTCATTTGAAAGTGTGATGAAAGATGACTACAAACCTGAGCCTTATACTCCCCGTTCATAACGAGGGGGCGATACTTGAGCGTAATGTCACGGTCTTGAGCGACTATCTGAGACACCTCGATGGCCTGGACTCCTACGAGATACTGCTCGTCTTAAACGGATGCACCGACGGGTCGGAGGGGATTTCAAAGGCCCTTTCCATCTCCAGGCCGGAGATAACTCATATGTCTATAAAGGAGAGGGGGCTTGGCGGGGCCATACTTAAAGGGGTCGAAGCGGCGGCATATGACATGGTTATGTTCTATGCCGTGGACCTGCCCTTTGGCCTGTCCGTTATAGGGGATTCAATCAAGTCTCATTCGGCGGCCCCCGGCGCCGTTATTATAGGTTCAAAAGGGCACGGAGGGTCGGTAGTTGAAAGGGGTTTCATGCGGAGCCTCTTCTCATTGACCATATCGGCGCTGAATAATTTTTTTTTCGGCCTCGGCGTTAAAGACACCCAGGGCTCCATACTCTTCCACAGGAAGCCCTTAAGGAGGTTCATGCGGTTCATGGACAGTCCGGGCGCATTTTTTCAGACGCAGATTCTCATATACAGCAAACTCGCCGGACTTAAACTCATCGAGATACCGGTGACTCTAAAAAAGGGAGAAAGAAAAACAAGGTTTAATCTCGCCGGTGACGGTTATAGATACGTAAGGTCCATATTCAGGGAGGCGGGAAGGATAAGGCGTCTTGGCAGAGGCGGCCTCTCGGGGAAGAAATAGAAAATGAACGTTAACACAGGACAGAGGTGGCGTAAATTTTCACCGGCGGCATGCGTCTTGATCCTCGCGGCGGTTATCTTTGCGCTTTACAGCCAAACCCTTTCCGGGGGTTTTGTCTATGACGACAAGATTCAGATACTCGGGAACCAGTGGATAACCAGCCCGAAGTTTCTGTCTGAAATCTTTACAAACCACAGTTTCGCTTTTTTGAAAAAGCCGAAGGGGGTCATCTCCTACAGGCCACTTGTTTTTGTCGTCTACATGTTTGAGTACGCCCTTTTCGGGCTCGAGCCATGGGGCTGGCACCTTATAAATATTCTTCTTCACATCCTTAATACCGTTACGGCTTTTTTTATCTTGCGATACATTTTAACCGACAGCGGCGGCGTCTCTTCAGTCTCTGCGTTTCGCACACCACTGGCGCCTTTTATAGGCGCCCTTATCTTCGCCGTGCATCCGGTCAACAGCGAGACCGTCGCCTGGGTGGGGTGCGTACCGGAATTGGTATATACGCTGTTGTGCATGTCCTCGTTTCTCCTTTATATTAAGTCAAGGGGCGCTGAAGACGGCGGAGGGAAAGGGCTCTTATATGCTTGCCTTGCCGCGCTGCTCTTCTTTTCCGCCCTCTTTGCAAAGGAGCCTGCGGCCTCGATTCCTATAATTATCTTTGCCTATGATTGCCTGAAAGATAAGGGGTTTAAAAGAAGAAATTTAAAGAGGTATGTTCCGTTCATAGCGGCTGTCTTTCTATACATGGCGATAAGAATTTCAGCGCTCGGAGGAATAATACCCGCTGAAAATATGTACCCTTTTTTAAGCGGTTTTCAGTACTTTTTGAACGCCGTTGTGCTGTTTGTGAAATATCTACAGGAGCTTATTATTCCTCTGGGCTATTATCCCCTGCAACTTTTAGACCCTGTATTCCGACTCTCGGAGCCCCGGGCCTTTATCTCTCTTGTCTTTGTCATCGCTATATTTGCGGCAACGGCATTATTTAGAAAAAGGATAAACCCGCAATATTTTCTCGCTTTTTCCTTCGTCATTTTTCCGCTGCTGCCGGCCCTTTATATACCCGGAATAAGCAGGCACTCCTTTAACATACGGTACCTCTATTTGCCTTCATTAGGTTTCTCCCTCGCGCTTTCGTTAATACTCAGGGAGGTTCTGGATAGGATTTCCCTCTCAGGGCGGGCGTCGGTAATAAGGCCGGCGTTATTGATACTTCTTGTTCTGCCGGCGTTTTATTCATACAAGACGTTTGTGAGAAGCGCGGCATGGAAAGACGAGCATACGCTCTGGAGGGCGTCCCTGGACGGTTCTCCGGAAAATTACTTCGCACTCTTAAATTTGGGAATCGTGTTCAGTGACCGAAAACTCTATGATGATGCGATTACGAAATTCACGGAGGCTATTAGGATTGTAAGATCAAGTGAACATCCAGACACTTTTGTGCTAATGGATTCGAGGATCAGACGCGCAAATACTTACATGCTGGTCGGCAGACTCGGTGAGGCGGTGAGAGAGTATACCGGAATCCTCGCAGAAGACCCCGCGAACCCTTATATGCACTTTAAGCTCGCTTATGCATACCAGCAGCAGGGCCTTTTTGACGCCGCCATACTCCATTATATGACCGCCCTGAAGTTCTTCCGCAAACCCTCCGACTTGAGAGACGCCTATTTAAACCTCGGCAACAGTTATTTGAGCAAGAGAATATATGAGAGGGCGTTGTACTTCTATAATCAAACCCTGAAGGTTTCGCCTGGCGACGCCGATGCGCTCAATAACATAGGAGTCCTCAAGAGGATTCAAAGGCGGGGCGGTTAGGCCGTTAAACGCCGGGGAGGGGGTTTTTATCGGAAGAAATAAAAAAAAGTTTGATTGACAAGGGGTTGAAAGAGTATAATCCCTAATTGAAGACACGGCCTGCCTGCCGGCAAGGATATTTTAAAGTTGCATTGGTCGAATTTTGGAGCTTCAACCTATGGGAAAAGTTAAGGACATTTTTATCCATGAAACAGCGGAAGTGGCGGATGACGCAACTCTTGGTAGAGGCACGAAGGTGTGGCATCAGGCCCAGATTATGCCAGGCGCCAACATAGGAGAAAAGAGCACCATCGGCAAGGGCGTCTACGTGGACAGGGGCGTAAAGATCGGGGACAACGTAAAGATACAGAACTATGTATCAGTATACAGGGGTGTTACAGTGGAAGACGATGTTATTCTCGGCCCCCACATGACCTTTACGAACGACCTGTATCCGAGGGCCTTTACAGACGACTTCACAGTCTACGATACTCTGGTTAAAAAAGGCGCCTCTGTAGGCGCCAACGCAACAATAGTTTGCGGTGTGACACTTTACGATTACTGTATGATAGCCGCCGGTTCCGTTGTCCTTTCCGATGTCCCCGCCTTCGCCCTTATTATGGGTAACCCCGGACGCATTACAGGTTATGTATGTAAGTGCGGCAGGAGACTTGATGTTGAGAAGAGGCCGGAACAGAGTTCCACCACGAGGACGGTTAACTGCAGGGCCTGCGGCAACGAATACGAGATTCAACTCGGTCTTGTCCCGGTATTATGACGATTTTATATCTCCCCTGCTCTGCCGGCCGGGACCATCGAGCATGATCTTTAAGGGATTTTTCAGAAAGGTGCTTTGAGTTATGGACCCTTTTATTGAAAAACTGACCAATATGTTCTCCAAGATTATGGCCGGCACCGTTACAAGGGAAGAGGGAGGCATACTCATCAATCACCTTGTGAAGGAAAACATGGTGGAAACCAAAAAAGCCCTTTCTTATCTGATAGAGAACCCGCCCAGGAATGTATTTCAGAAGACAGTCCTTCACACCATCGCCCTTGCAAGGAACAAGGCCTTTTTGGAAATTATGGCCGAAAGCCTGCACAGCGATAACGAAGATGTTTCCTTGATGGCCGCTTCCGAGCTTGCGCGCTTAAGGACAGAGGACGCAAAGAATATTTTACTGGAAAATCTGAATCACGAGATATATCATGTCAGAAAATCTTCCGCAATCGCTCTGGCGGAAGATTTTGGTGAGGAGGGGTTGGAAAAACTTAAGGATCATATCCTGACTCATGAGGAACCGTTTTACAGGGCGACATCAGCGCAGGCCCTGCTCTGTGCGGGCAAGAGAGGCAAAGAGGTGCTCTTCTCCATATTATCTTCAGATAATCCCGGAGCTATCCATTCCGCCACCGAGGTCATAGCGGAGTCGGCCATGGAGTTGACGGCGGAATACCTTCCATTGGCCGTGGACGGCCTGCTTCGCTCCGCTGACAGGCGCGATATCCCGTCAATAGTTGAACTGTTAAAGGTGATAGCTCTCTTTGAGGAAGGCGCGCGAAAATTCGAAGATTATGTCGCCGTATTTACCGACGACCCTTCTGAGTCGGTAAGGGTTGAGGCCCAGAGGACAATGAAAAGAATAAGAGGGGAGAACTGAAAAAATCATCTGCCCTTATAAAGCATTTCGAGTCTGAGTTTGGCGTCCCGCAACTCGGGGTCTATTCCAAGGGCGGTCAGATACTGGCCTCGGGCTTCTTTATCAAGGCCCCTCCGTTCAAGGACAAGCCCCATCCCGTAAAATCCCAACGCAAATCCTGGATCTATCTTTACTGAAGCTGAGAAAAGCCTGAAGGCGGCGTCTATGTTGCCGAGCATAAACTGGGCCTTGCCCAGTCCGTAATAGGCTTTGTGCGAAGAGGGTTCATATTCAAGCGCGGTTTTGTAGTCCCTTGCCGCGTCTTCGTATCTCCCGAGGCCACTATAGACATCCCCCCTGTTTATGTATGTTTTTACATGCCGTTGATCAATCCGTAGTGTTTCAGTGTACTGCTCAAGGGCTTTGTAAAGGAGCCCCTTTGAGTAATAGGCGTAACCGAGATTGTTATGCGCCTCGGTGATATCGGGCATCAGGGCAAGGGCTGTCCTGTATTTTTTGACAGCTGCGTCAACGTCGCCCCTGGCATGATATATGGCGCCAATGTTAAAATAAGCCTTTGCGTGCAAGGGGTTTATTTCAAGGGTTCTTAAATTTTCCTTGAGCGCGCTGTCAAGCTCACCCTTGGCGGCCAGACTGACTGCGTAATTGAAATGAGGCCGCGCCTTGCCTTCAGATTTTCTGATCGTATCGCGCCACAGTACGGTGCCGTCTTCCCAGACAGTGTTTCTTTTATATGTGGCGACTGCGAGTGTTAAGGCTATTAACATGCAAAGAGAACCAAAGGCCGCGGCGGGTATGGTCCTGTCCATATTTAAAACATCCTCACGAAGGACCTTTTGGCCCTTAACACTATCCTGTTATCTGTCCTTTTGCTGTTACTCGATTCTTCTTCGGAGTAGTAGTGATTTAGGGAAAATTGCCACGCCCTCAGATTGTAAAGAAGCGAGTTTGACATATTTGTATTATTTGACTTGGATCCATCCGAATCTGAATCGGACCTGCGTATCGAAAAATTCCACGATACCCTCCTTAAAAGGGCCCTGGAGTACGATAAGTTGTATGAGGCGCTTGTCGATTTGGACTCATCTCCGTCGGAGCTGCTTGTTGTTCTATAGAAGACGAGCGTTAAGCCGAGCCGGCCTCCTAAAAAGACTCGGCTGTGGCCGGCCGAAAATGACCCGGACTCTGAATGCGAGAAGCCGCTTATGTTGGAAAAGTTTTTTGAATTATCGTAAGAGAGGGAAAAAGAGGTATTTCTCAGAAATTTTGTTGAAGTACGGAAGTATATGTTTTCATTTCTTTCTTCATTGGCCGTCAGCGATGATTTGTTGCTGTATTTTCTGTATCCACCGGTAAGGGAGATATATTTTTTCCACTTCTTGTTTTGTGTGCTCAGTACAAAAGTATTCGTGTTCCCTCGAAGCCCCCCTTCAGTCTTTCTGATGCGAGTGTCTGATGCGCTAATATTAAAGAGCATGTATTCGTTGAAATCTATATTACTGAGACTCGCTGAGACAGTCTGCTGTATGCCTTTCCCCCCCCCTGATGAACTGTCTGAATCCTGAACATACCCGAGGCCGTAGCTGCCGGAGAACTTGGCCCAACTCAAACTCCTCCTGTATTGTAGTGTAGTGGTTACATTGAGATAATCACGGTCTACCAGGTTTGACGTGGTATCTCCAGATGACGTGGCCTCGGAATGCTGATAACCAATGTTCTCAGATAGGGACAGCCGCTTGGTTATTTTGTACCTAAAGGTGATATTCCCGTTGACGCTTCTGGTGTCCTCTGAAGATGTCACGCTCTCTTCGTGGGTGTTAATGACGGTCAGATCGAGAGAAGACGAGATTTTTCTGGAAATTTTGTAATTCAGTGCTCCTGTGTAGTTTGTTCCGTCAAAGTCGTCTTCCCCGGCATCTGTCTTATAATATGTAAGGTTATGGGTCTGTCGAAAAAAACGGCTGGGGTCTGAGCTTACCCCCAAAGTCAAGCCGTAAGAAGTTCCGGAGCCGCTTGAGGCACCGTCGGTGTCGCTCATTGTTGCGCCTATGTTCAAGATTGTGTGCGTTGTTAAAAACGTTGTGTTGAATAAATTCAGGCCTGTACTGTTTGATTTGTCTCCCGTAAGTTTGTTTTCGTTGTAATAAGCGGAATATGACATGCGGTTATCCGTCGGTCCCAATTGTTTGTGCATGTCAAGGTAGTAATCCGTCTCTATGGTGTCCGTACCGTCGGACTCATTCTCTTGTCTGGAGGCCCGCAGATGGATAACAGGAAGCGTTCTGAACTTTCCGCTCCAGTCTAGACCGTATATGGTGCCGTTGGTTGCCGAGTCCAAAGAGCTTCTGGTGAACCCGGATGTATACCCGCTCCCAAAGAGGGTCAGGGGTATCCGGCTATTTCGAAGGAAGGTGGTGGAGAGGCTGTAGTTCAGGAGGTCGTTGTCCTCCTCAGTATCATTTATGGTAGTGTCTTCTCTCTGGTAATCTATTGAAGCGTCATAGATTATGAGTTCCGGCGAAAGTATGTTCCCAAGGAAGTCTACGCGGTATATTTGAGTGAAGCCAGACTGCCTTTCTTCAATATCGTCACGATCCTCCAGTTCCTTTTCGTACTCAAAGCCGATTGTTCCCTTAATGACGTGGAACTGGTAAGGGTCTAATTTTAGACACCAGCCTTTTAAAGGCATGAGGATTATTATTGAGCATACAATCAGCGCCCAGCAAAATCTCTTGGTGTAGGCCATAACGGTTGTGTTCCCTTCGTGAGGAATGAAGCCGTGATAAGAATATGGCGTTTATATCAACGTCAGAGGTGCAGGGGGAAGTACAGAGAACTGTTTTGGAAGGCGTCCTTTGAGATTATCCTGTACTGTTTGTAAGCCTTCCGACCCTTTTAATCACACCGTTGTTTTCTGTATCTACCGGACGTATGGACCTTGAAATTATTTGACGCACCGGAATCCAACGTCATCGAATGCTCCGCCGGGGGGTCCCATGTACCTGAAAGGAGTTGTTACGTAGACCTGGAGGGTGTAGTGCCCCATCCCGCCCCAGCCTCCGCCCCTGACAATTTTGAACTTTTCACCGTAATCTCGATCATTATATGTGTTTTCAGGATACGGCTTGTACCAGTCGTTAGTCCATTCCTCGACATTGCCGGCCATGTCGAGAACCCCGTAAGGACTTTTGCCTTCGGGCATGGAAGCGACAGGGAGTGTGCCCCCGTGTTCTCCGAGGGTGTTGACTTTTTTTATGTCAAACTCATTGCCCCATGGGAATATTCTCCCATCGGTGCCCCGCGCGGCCTTTTCCCATTCCGCCTCGGTGGGCAGCCTTTTTCCCTTCCATTTGCAATAGTCCCTTGCGTCAAACCATGTTACGCCGGTAACAGGGTGTTTTTCTTTCCCCTTCGGGACCACCCCGCCGGGCCAGAGCGCAGGGGGCCTGTGCCCCGCCTTTACGAACTCCGAGTACGCGCCGACAGTAACCTCGGTCCTGTCGATTGAGAAGCCCTTTACAAAGACCTTTCTCTCCGGGTGTTCGTTGGCGAACCAGGGCTTTCTTGAACCGTACTGCAGGGCCTTTGCCTCGGTGTCTACCCTGTTACTCCCCATGATGAACTCCCCTTCCGGTATAAGTATCATATCCTTGTCCGTGGAGGAGGAAGTGCAGCCCGGTAAAATCGGGAAGAACAACATGATGCAGAGAATCGCCAGTCCCGCGTAAATATTTTTATTAAGAGAAAAGGCCGGCATAAAAACCCCCTTAAGAGTTTGAAGAAAGCGTCACTTTTTTTGCTTACGGTAAAGTTGAAATCAAAAACAGCTTGCCGGGATCATTCGTCCTTTGCGCACCTGAAACCGAAGTTGTTGTTAGACGTCTTGGGGTTGAAAAATACCCGGTTATAACTCGGGGCGCTGATGCCGCATTTATAGTAAGTGCAGTCGTACCATGAGCCGCCCTTCAGCACCTTGAACCTCTTGCCGTAGTTTTCATCGGGATGGGTGTTGCCCGGGTAAGGCTCCATCCAACTCGAAGTCCACTCCCAGACGTTTCCCGCCATATCGTATACACCGTAAGGGCTTACCCCTTCGGGGAAGCTTCCCACGGGCAGCGTGCCGCCGTAGCCGTACTGCGGGGTGTTGGCCTTATCCTTATGGAATTTGTTCCCCCATGGAAAGGCCCTTTTGTCCGTGCCGCGCGCCGCCTTCTCCCATTCCGCATCGGTGGGAAGCCTTTTGCCCTCCCACCTGCAGAAGGCGTCGGCGTCGTACCATGTCACGAAGGATACGGGGTGTTTCTTCCTACCTTCCGGTATTTCACCCCCCGGCCAGTTTAACGGGGGCCTTGCCTTCGTGGCGTCCACGAATGCCTTATACCTCGCGTTCGTGACCTCGAATTTATCGATATAAAAACCTTTCAGGTTCCTTATATGCGCGGGCTGGACCTTGGGCCACCAGTCGTCTGACCCCATGGTGAATTCGCCGCCCGGTACATAAGCCATATCCTTGAGCTTGCCGTGGTCCTTTTTTGACGCGGTCTTTTTCGACGCCTTCGCGTACAAGGGGAGGGGCTTTTCACCCCCGCTCTCCTTTACCCTGTAGCGTTTATTTATCGCTATGTAGCTGTCGCTGAGGCCCGGGCCGTGGCATTCGAAACACGCGGGCTCTCTCGAGTAGTCTATGGAGTACTTTTTGTCCGGCCTGTGGCACTCCATGCATTTGGGCTCGCCTGTTACGGGGTCGTAATCATCGGGGGAGGCGAAGGCAGCCGCGGCCGTGAGAATGGCTAAAAAAATAACAATCGGCGAGTATCTTTTAAAAGGGCCGGCTTTAATTTTCATCAAAACTCCGGGGGTGTAAAGGTGCTCAACGGGCTGCTTGTCAGCGGCCGGCCCCGCTCTTAGCGGCCCCTTTTTCCGCCTCTATGCCGAGCCGTTCAAGCTCCCTTATGTATGAAAGCACATCCCACCTCTCTTGTTCGCTCAGTATATCAGCCCACCTCGGCATGGACATTTCCTCCCCGCCGATTTCCCTGCGGATGCCCTGGGTTATGGATTCAAGAAGTTTTTCGTCAGACCGGGACATCCTTTTTCTGTCGTGCACGAAATCGGCGGGATGGGGGGTTATGGCTATGCCTATGGGGCCGTCACCCATGCCTCTTCGTCCGTGGCAGAAGTAGCAGTATTTGTCGAATATCTTTTTGCCCTCCGCCGGGTTCCCGGTTATTACCCGGGCCTTTTCAGCGGTTGCGGAGTGTGTTTTTTCTTCGGTTGAGTTCCCTGTCCGCTCCGCCGCCTGGTTCTGCCCGCCCTGAGAACAGGCCGACAGGAGGATTGCCGCGGCCAGTACCATGGAAGGGCCTTTCACGCTCCTCATGGCTCTGGCAAAGAATCTGCAAAGGGGGGGTAACTCCATTATATCAATACCGCAGCTTCAACTTTTTTAAAACTCCCTGAGATACTGTATATCGGCATGGTCCCGGAGCCCTTTTATCCACTTGCTCCATAAACGCTTGAACTCCTTTTTTTCAAGTTCCGACTTCAGCCGCTTAGTGTCGAGCTCGGAGAATTTTTTCTGTCGGGACGGCCTCAGGCCTTCGAGTTTAAATATATGGTACCCGTATATAGTCTCCACGGGGACGCTGATATCCCCGGGTTTCATCTTCTCCACAGCTTCATCGATCCCCTCAAGCAGGCTCCCTTTGTGGGCCCAGCCCATATCCCCGCCCTTGGCGGCCCTTGGCCCCTCGGAGTATTTCTTGACGAGGGCGGTGAAATCGGCGCCACTTCGGGCCTCCTTTCCTATTTTAATGATTTTCTTCCTGGCCTCGTTCCATAGCCGCTGGCTCGCGGAAGGTTCCACCTTTATTAGTATCCCCCGGAGATGTACGCTCCCGGGTTCAACGAACTTTTTGAGATTTTTCTTGTAATAATCTTTCATGTATTTTACGGAGACCTTGTCGGAGGCGAGTTTTTTAAAGGCCGCCGTCTTCTCCTTGCGCATCTTTCCGATTACGAAGGAGCGCCTTATTTCTTCCTTGAGCCCCTCCATGGTAAGGTTGCTTCTTTTAAGCACGTCCTTAATTGTCTCACCTGCGGGGAGCCTTTTTTCGATTAATTTAATCTGCTTGTCATATTCTTTTTTGCTCAGTTCCGCCTGTTTTTTCTCCTTCGCCTCCTTGTATATAAGCCGGTTGTCGATAATATTATCGAGGGCCTCTTTTCTTATGGCCTTGTAACGCCTGTCGGAAACGGAAGTGTGAAAGCTCTTAAGGGGCATTATATTGTTCACGGCCCCACGTATCATCCCTTCGGTAATATCCGACCCGTCTACCCTTACCACGACGTCCTTTACTGAAGTGACAGGAGGCAGGTGGCCGGCTTTCTTTTGTGCCGCCGAGGGCGCCCCCGGCCCGCTAAGTATTATAAAAAAAGAAGCCGCCGTAAGGAGTGCGTATCTTAAAAAAAATCCCATCTTTAACCTCCGCTTTCCATGAATTTTTCTTATGATCGGCTGTATCCACCGATAACTTTAATTAGAGCCTTTATTCTATTACCTTTGCATAAAGAGAAAATTAGCCGCCGATTAAAAAATTTTAACATCAAATCCACGGGCCGGACAGGCGCGATGGTTTCGCCGCCTGAAGAGGGCAATAAAAAAGGGCCGGATAGCCGGCCCTTTTTTATCTTCATTGCGGTCTTCAAGTTCAGGTCTGTATGACCTTTTCCGCAATTTATTTGTCGTGGCAGGTTCTGCAAACGCCGGAACCCGTGTTACCGCCGACCCTTCTGAGGAATACGCCGTCTGCCTGGCCGACACCGGTGAGTGTACCGGCTGTGTCATGCTTGTAGTCGACGTAGGTCTTGTTGCTGAAGTGCGGGTCGTGACAGCTTGAGCACTCAACAAGGTCGGAGGTCGTGCTGTCTGTTCTCAGCATCTCCTGGATTGTGGCGCCTGTGTCGATGAAGCCGAGGTTGGCCCACCTGTTCTGGGTCATCCACTTGTAGTAAGCGCTGAGTGAGGATGTGTTGGAAAGACCTGTTGTGAGGTCTATACCAGCTATATTCGTGCTCTTGGGCCTCAATGAAGCGGCCGTGCCTTCATTGTAGACTATGTTCACAGGGTGATCGTTGGTGAGGTCCGTGCCGAGATTGACCCTTGAGCTGAAGCCGATGGTGTTGCCGGATCCGCCTATGTTGCTGATCTCTGTGCCCTCATCAAAGAACGACCATCCCTGCGAGGGGGCCGAGTTCGGCGGGGTGGTTACACCGCCGTTACCGGGCGCGTTTACGATGCTGTCGAGAGCTGTTACACCGTCATGACAGCTGAGACACGCGATCGATACCGAACCGGCGTTGATGCTTCCGGCGGCTGAGCCAGCGATAACTGTGGAGTTGCCGGCTATTGTCGAACCGTATGACTTGTACGCGGATGAATTTACCGTGCTCCTGTTCCAGAGGGGCTTGGCGTCGGTGTTCGTGTGGTGAGGCGTATGGCAGAATACACAGACCTGCGTGGTGCCTCCGGTTGTGCTGCCAAAGGTCATGGCGTGGCCGCCGAAAAATCCGAGGTTATGCCTTGACTGTACGACACCGTTGGCGCTCATGCCGTCGGTGTAGTTACTGGGGTCCTGGGTTGTTATGCCCATTGTGCCCGTGGCGGCGCTCACGCTGCCGGCATACATGAAGATGCCGAGGGAGGCTGCCACTGCGATGGTTAGAAACCTTTTCATTCTGATACTCCTTTCAGATGTTTGATGTTGAAGTTTCGGTCAACGGGTTTTTAGAATAAAAAACGCCGTCAACACTTACCGAACCTTCTTCAGTAGTATCGAGGCATCCATCGCCTGCCGAGCATCCGGACCCTTCATGAACCCGGAGTTCCTATGGTTAACTAAATTATACCTGAAAATTAAAATCTGTCAAGGAAAAAGTTAATGAAAATTTAATATTGCGCTGAAAGGGCCACTGACACCCCTGTTGCTTGAGCCTTACAGGGGTCAGCCGCCCTTTTTAGTCTTTTCTCTTTCATTGTGTTTTTCGCCGAGAAATTCGTAGACGACGACCCTGGCGTTCCATGAATCCACCACGTATATATAATCGTCCTTGTCTATATACAGTCCGGCAGGCAGGATCATCAGCCCCCTGCCGTTGCCGTATCCGCCGAAGGCCATGAGTATACGGCCCTCTTGATCGAAGATCTGAACGTTGTTGAACGCGGCGTCCGCCACGTAGATATGCCCCTCGCTGTCTACCCCTATTCCCTTGGGCCTGGCGAATTCCCCGGCTATGTCGCCGAAGCGTCCGAAGGTCAGAAGAAACCTGCCTTCTTTATCGAAGATCTGAACTCTGGCGTTCATGGTGTCCACAACATAGAGCTTGCCGTCCTTGTCAACGGTTATGTTCGAGGGGTAGTTGAACCTGCCTTCCTCCGCCCCCCTGCCGCCTATGGTCTTTATGTATTTGAGGGTCTTGAAGTCGAAAACCCGCACGTTGTGTTGATGGGTGTCCACTACGTAAATCCTGTTATGGGGCTCGTCAATCGCTATCCCTGAGGGCTGCTCAAAAGGCTTGTCGGGAGCCATGTATGTGATGAATCGGCCTTCGGGGCTTACAACCACCACCTTGTCTACGCGTGTATCGGCCACGAAGATCCTTCCTGTGGAGTCGGTCGCCACGCCTATGGGCTTGGAAAGCAAATGCGAGCCCATCGTTCCGATAGAGGTGGACTTTTCGTTGACCGGGTCGTAGATGAATACGTCTGCGTAGGCCGTGTCGGTGACGTATATCTTGCCCTGGCCGTCAACGTGCACCCCTGCGGGTTTTCTTAACCTGTAGGCAGACTTCGCTCCGATGATTATGGCCGCCGCTACAGAGTCGCGTTTAATGTCTGTGGAGCTGTGATAGGATTTTACGAATTTTATGCGCGGCTCGTCGGGAGGCAGCGGCCATACCACGTCGGGAAGTTTCGGCGCGGCGCAGCCGAAGGCCAATACGGCCGCGGGTAGTATAAGGAGCAGTCTTTTGAATATTTTAAGCATGTTCACCCCAATAGAGTTTCTTTGTCTTGAGCCGGGCCACTCTCTTTCCGAGGATATAAGCCAAAACCCGGTACTCTTCCTTGAAGATTAAAATTATAATTTTATATGCTACTATGTATTTTTTTTTAAGTCAAGCGTAAGAAAATGCATGCCTGGAATGGTATTACCTCCAGCGCTCTTTTTTCAGGGACTGCCCCTTCAGTATTATATGGCACCTGACGCAGTTCGCGCGCGGCCAGAATCCAAAGGCCACCTTATTGTGGCATCTTCCGCACCACTTGCCCTTGAAGATTTCGTCCATGCTTATGGGGTTCGCCCCGGCTTCGGGCAGAAAGATGTTCGGGTGACAGTTGCTGCACTTTAACCAGTATGTGTGGATTGAATGGGGGAATATGACGTTCGCCATAAGAGGCACCTTGGCCTCTATAAATATGTTGAGGTTGATGGGCGGCTCGTCCACGGCAAGCGGGTCCAGTGAAGGCATCGGGTTTATGAAGCCGCCGACGACGGAGGCCGTCCAGTTCACCTCTCCCTCGGTGTCCTTGGGCAGGTCTTCGAGGGCGGCCATCTTGGTCGCGCCTTTCCTTATGGACGCCCTGCGGGTGACGGCCTTATAGAATTGATTGTAATAAGTATTAAGGAGAGCGGGGTCCGGGTTTTCCTTTTCCACCTTCTTTACGTCCATCAGGTAGTCGACGTCGACTTCGCTGCAGCCGCCTAAAACAAGCGATGCCGCCATGATTAAAGATATGAAAAAAACCTGTTGAAAAAAGATCTTCAAGAGATTGAACCGTATAGTTTGTCGCGCCGCCCGGGGTTACATTTTTTACACTTTGTACTTAATTTTTTACTATATGGAGGGGGTGATTGTCAAGTATTTATAATTATTTCAACGCCTTGAGGGTTGAGTCAAGCGTGCCGTGGGGCAGGGGCGAGGCGGGGCGCGCTTTATCCGCCGCGCCGTGAAAAACCCCTGAGAATTTTTATCACCTCGCTATCCTCGACCTGGTGAAAATCAATATATATCTGGCTTACGGCGAAAAACAGGGTGGGAATAACGGGACACACCACCGCGCTGACTTCATCCATTCCTGCAATATTATCCACCGTGTCCCGGGGGCCTCCGGGCACGGCGACTACTATCTTCGACGCCCCCGAGGCCGCCGCGGCCTGAACAGCCGATATCATTGTCGAGCCCGTGGCAAGGCCGTCATCTACGAGTATGACGGTTCTGGCTTCGAGGGGGACCTTTTTTTTAACGGCCCTGTATTTTTCGCACCGCTCCTTAATTGCGGAAAATCTCAGGGCCTTCTCCTCTTCGATATACTCTTCGCTTATGTGGAGATAGTCCGCCGACTGCCTGTTAAGGTAAACGCTCCCGTCCTCGGTGACGGCGCCTATGGCAAGCTCCGGGTTCAAAGGCGCCCGGAGTTTTCCCGCGATAATGACGTCCAAATCGCAGCCGAGGGCTTTTGCCACCTCCGCCGCCACCACCACCCCGCCGCGCGGCAGTCCCACGGCCACGGGCCTTTCTTCCCTGTATTGGGCGAGTTCGCGGGCCAGAGCCGTACCCGCCTCAACCCTGTCTTTGTAGCGCTCTCTTTTTTGTTCCATCTCCTGCTCACGAGCCAGGCCGTATTTTTATCTTAGAGGGAAAATTTTGTTGTCAACGAAGGGTTTTTGTTCATATTCATTGCTCAGGCCCGCCGGGTGCTTTTTTGTTAAGACAAACTCAACAGGGCCTTCTTTACAAAGCGGGACAGGGTAAGCGCGGGGCGGGAGATTTGCCGGAGCCCCGGCCAGCTGTTAAATCGCGCGAGGATATTGAAGCGCTGTTGTTCTATAATAAGATGTCGGTTTTGTAAGATTTTTATCTATGCCGGGAAAAAATATTATTTGTTGTGGCACGTCCTGCATACGCCCGAACCCGTGTTTCCGCCCACCCGTCTTAAAAAGAGCCCGTCCATATCATTCCAGTCAAGGAAGGTGCCCTCGATCTCGGTCCAGCTTTTGTTGTTAAAATGGGGGTCGTGGCAGCTCGGACATTCGATCCTGCCGTCGCGCAGAAGGTCTTTTATTATCGCCGTATCGGAAATATAGCCCTGGATGGACCAGAGATTCTGACTTAAATTGGCGCTTGTCGTGTTATAGAGCCCTGTTGTCAGGTCGATCTGGCTGATAATGGTATTTTCATCCCTTAAAGAAGCGGCCTTGCCGCCCTTGAAGAGCACGTTGATGGGATGGTCGTTTGTAAGAGATGTTCCCAGAACGATACTTGTGCCGCTCAAGATGTTGCTTGTCGGGCTGCCGCCTAAAAAGAATTCCCAACCCTGTGAGGACCCGCCGGTGCTCAGGCCGCCTTTTCCCGGCGCGTTTGCGAGATTATCCAGGGTTGTGACGCCGTCGTGACAGCTAAGGCAGGCGAGAGAAGGCGAGCCTACCGATATATTTGAACCTTCGGTGCCCCCGAGCGTTGTGCCGTATGCGGTGTAGTTTGAGGAATTGGCTGTTGACCTGTTCCATAAAGGCTGGGTATCCTGATTCGTCTGGTGAGGCGTGTGGCAGAATACGCAGATCTGAAAGGTGCTTTCCGTCTTTGTGTATTCCCCGTAGGCGCCGAGGTTATGCCTTGAAAAGCCTATGCCGTTCGCCGCCGAGCCTATACTGTAGTCGCCCTCGAAGGTCCCGGCGCTCGCGTGGGCTGCAAGGAAGAATAAGGATATAATGGCGATGGTAAAAAGCCTTTTCATGGCGGCGGCCCTTTCACCCCTCAAGGGAGGTGCAGTTCAAAAGGTATTCATATTACTATAATTGTACCGCATACATACACCGATTTATGTAACTTTACTCATAGTTTAAGCCGGTAATGCGACGCGGCTTTGAAAAAGGCGCTTTATTAAGCCGCACTTCCCCAAGTTACACTTTTTATACTTTTAAAGGATACAGGTAAATAAAAAAAAAGTCAAGTATGAATTGAGCGGAATAGGTCCTTTCTATCCAATGGCGCGCAAAAAAACCTTAAAATCCGGGCAATTCACTGAAAATCTATCTGTTGTTTGACATTTTTACCATGATATTCAGTATTCTTTCAAATGAGTTTTCTTGACCACCGATAGCCCTGCTGTTATACTTCTTTTTTCAAAAAAATCGTTTGGGGGGTTTTACTTGCATGTCCATTGCCGAGGGATTTGACCCTTTCAAGGTCTTGAGGGCCGCGCTGGCGGAAGGCGGCGAATTCGCCGACATCTTCGTCGAGGAGACTCAAAAGACCTCTGTGGTTTGCGAGGATAACAGGATAGAGAGGGTCGTGGGCGGCACGGACAGAGGGTGCGGCATCAGGGTTATAGCCGGGCTCAAGACCTTTTACGCCTATACTAACGACATCTCAGAGACCTCGCTCATCGAGGCCGCCGGCGTGGTGGCAAAGGGGGTGAAAGACGGCCCCCCTTTTGGCGATATGGGCCTTGTAAGGAAAGAGGCCGCCCCGGGGTTCGACATAAAAAAGAGTCCTTTCGGGGCAGGTATGGGGGAGAAGGCGGGGTTGGTAAAGAGGGGAAATGCCGCGGCCAGGGCCGTGGACAAGAGGATTATACAGGCGAAGGTGGTCTATGGAGACGTCCAGAGGAGGCTCGCCATGATAAACTCCCTCGGTGAGTGGGATGAGGAGGAGAGGACGGCGGTGCTCTTTTTCTGCTCGGCGGTATCGAGGGACGGCGCAGTTGTGCAGACGGGCTATGAGCCCCTTGGAGGGGCTACGGGCCTTGAGATATTCGACGAAACACCTCCTGAGGTCATAGCCGAGACCGCGGCGAAGAGGGCGGTCATGATGCTCGGGGCGAGGAGGGCCCCCGGCGGCTTACAACCCGTCGTCCTTTCCAGCGAGGCCGGCGGCACAATGATCCACGAGGCGGTGGGCCACGGTCTTGAGGCCGACCTGGCGCTTAATAACCTTTCAGTCTATTCCGGCAAGATTGGCGACGTGGTGGCCTCGAAGCTTATAACGGTGATAGACGACGGGACCATACCGTATAAGAGGGGGTCGAGCTTTTTTGACGAAGAGGCGACGCCTGCCGAGAAGACGGTGCTGATTGAAAAGGGCGTCTTGAAGAGCTACATGTACGACAGGCTCTCCGCGATGAAGGCGGACGCCCTCTCAACGGGAAACGGCAGGAGGGAGTCCTATCATTTCAGGCCCATACCGAGGATGACGAACACAATGATAGCGCCGGGTGAGTCGGAGCCCGGGGCGATAATAAGTTCTCTCGAAAAAGGGCTTCTCGTGGTGAGGATGGGCGGCGGACAGGTGAATACGGTAAACGGGGACTTCGTTTTCGAGGTGACCGAGGGTTATCTTGTAGACAAGGGTAAGGTGGGAGAGCCGGTAAGGGGGGCAACCCTTACCGGTAACGGCCCGGAGATACTTAAAAAGATTGATATGGTGGGCTCAGACCTCGGTTTCGGCATAGGCACATGCGGAAAAGACGCCCAGGGCGTGCCCGTGGCCGACGCCCAGCCCACGCTGAGGATACCCGGGATTGTTGTTGGAGGGGATGTGGGCTGAGGGGCCCGCAGCCGCGTCTTCTAAAAAGTCTCCGTCACGTCATAGATCCGGTGTTGATGAAACCATACACAGTAAAGCACGCCTTAATATTCTCGTCCCTCATCGCTCTCGTTGCTTTTGCCGTGTACATGAACACGCTTTACAACGGTTTCATCTGGGACGATTTCTCCATAGTGGAGAACTCCTCGAAAAGCGGCCTCGGTATTCATCAAATAGCGAGATTCTTCTTCGACAAAAACGCCTACCACGCCCCGGGGGAGATATACCGCCCTCTTTATCTCTTTTCCTTCGCACTCGATTACCGGGTTTATGGAGCGGCGCCATGGGGCTGGCACCTTACCAATATCTGCCTCCACATAATCAACAGCGTCCTTGTCTACCTGTTTGTTCGCTCTCTTTTAAGCGTCCGCGGCAATGATGATGAGGCCGTGGGGAGGGTTAACCTCGCGGCTCTGAGCGCGGCCCTGGTCTTTGCCGTCCACCCCGTCCATACGGAATCTGTTGCGTGGATAAAGGGAAGGGATGACATGCTGGCAAGCATATTTATCCTTTCTTCTTTTATCTTTTATATCGGTTACAGCCGTGGCAAAAAGGGGCTCAAGTATTATTGCGCTTCCATTATAATGTTCATCCCCGCCCTCTTTTCAAAAGAGATGTCCTTGACCCTGCCCCTGCTCCTTATACTCCACGACCTGTGTTTTACGCCTTCGAGGTTAAAGGACATTAAGCGGCTTGCGGCATTTGTGCCTTTTTTCGTTTTGGCCGGCCTCTATCTTGTCGCCAGGACGGCGGTGACGGGCCAGGTCGCCCAGATGGGTTATCTCGGCGGAGGGCCCGGGCCGGCACTCTTTACAACGGCAAGGGGTTTTGTAAGGTATTTCGCTTTACTTACAATACCTTTGAACCAGTGCGGTGATTATCTCGCCTTCCCCTTATCTTACAGTCCGGATCCATGGGTCGTCTTTTCTTTCCTTATTGTCGGGATGTTTATGGCCGCGGGGGTCGCCTCCTATCTCTTTTATTCCAGGCCGGCCGCCTTTCTCATCTTCTGGTTTTT
>JBHHVI010000035.1:0-20012 GCA_046754225.1 Thermodesulfobacteriota bacterium
TACAGGAAAAAAGTCTTTGGCATAAAAACACTTTTTGTTGTGGCGCTCCTTTCCATAGCGGCGGGTATTTTCATAACCGCCGGCCTTGATCTTACCGATCGGACGGGGGCGCAGAACTTCTGGCACGAGCCGACGGAGGCCGCCGGGGCAAAGGCGTCGGCGTCGGCGCCTGTTGTGCTCCATGATTTTACGGGGCTTGCCAAAAGACTTACGCCCACTGTCGTAAACATTTCGACGACACAGACCGTAAAGCAGAGGCCCATGCCTTTTCCAAGGTTCAAGGGCCCCTTCGATGACTTTTTTAAGGACTTCGAACCCTTCTTCAACGAGCCCCCCAGGGAGTTCAAGCGCCAGAGCCTGGGCTCGGGTTTCATTATCAATAAGGACGGTTACATACTGACAAACAACCACGTAATAGAGAACGCCTCGGAGATAATGGTAACCCTCTCCGGGCACAAGCAGGATTACAAGGCAAAGGTAATTGGCAGGGATAAGAACCTCGACATAGCGCTCATCAAGATAGAGGCGTCCAAGGACCTGCCCGTGGTGACGCTCGGCGATTCTGATAAACTCGAGGTCGGAGAATGGACACTCGCCATAGGCAACCCCTTCGGCCTCGGAGGAACGGTCACCGCCGGTATAATAAGCCAGAAGGGAAGGATCATAGGCGCCGGCCCCTATGACAACTTTATACAGACAGACGCCTCAATAAACCCCGGCAACTCCGGGGGCCCGCTCTTCAATATGAGGGGCGAGGTCGTTGGAATCAACACGGCGATTGTCGCAGGAGGTCAAGGTATAGGTTTCGCGACACCCATTAATATGGCAAAAGACGTGCTCCTTCAGCTCAAGGAATTCGGCCATGTGACAAGGGGCTGGATAGGGGTGGGCATACAGGCCGTGACCCCTGAGCTGGCACGGTCCTTCGGACTTAAAGAGGCCAAAGGCGTACTCGTATCATCGGTGACCCCGGGAGACCCCGCGGACATAGCGGGTGTAAAAACGGGCGACATCATCGTGGCCTTTGACGGTAAACCGGTAAAGGAGCTGAACGATCTGCCCAGGGTGGTGGCGGCAACGCCTCCTGGAAAGAAGATTAAGTTGAAGGTCATAAGGGACGGCAGGGAAAAGACCCTCTTTATAAAGGTAGCCAAAAAGAAGGAAGAGGGGGCAGTGGAGAAAGAGAAAAAAGAGAGCGCCCCTGATGAAAAACTCGGCATCGATATTCAGCCCCTTACCCCTGAGATAGCCGACAGGCTCGGCATTAAAGAGAGTAGAGGCGTTTATATAAGTTATGTAAAGCCCGGCAGCCCCGCCTCAAAGGCGGGCCTCAGGCGCGGCGACATGGTAAAAGAGATTAACAGGAAGCCTGTAAAAAACCTGAGCGACTATAACGCCGCCATAAAAGAGGCCTCGGGGCGAAAGGATATCCTTTTCCTCATAAGAAGGGGGCCGAATACAATATACGTTGTCTTGAAGGTCGGCAAGTAACTATCTCCCGGTGGAAATCTTCTACGGGCTTTGTCCGGCGGCGGCGAACGTAAAAACCCCTTATAAAAAGAGGAGTCCGAATTGGCGGCATATATCGTTGCCCTCACCGGCGCGAGCGGCGCGGTTTACGGCCTGAGGCTTATAGATGAGCTGTTAAAGAGGGGCGATGACGTGGATATGATTATCTCCCCCGCGGGTTTTTTAATCCTCAATCACGAACTCGGCCTTGTCCTCAAGGACCTCGATGTTGTAGAGGCCGTAAAAGGGTTTATAAGAAAGAATCGGCGTGGCGGACGCAGAGGCGTTCGAGGAAAGTCAGAAGGCGCCTTAAACTATTATCCCGCCGATCTCCTCACCGCGCCCCTTGCGAGCGGGTCGTCCCTCAGGCGAAAGATGGTCCTTTGCCCCTGCTCCATGGGCACGCTCTCGAGGATCGCCTCCGGCGCGTCCGGTAACCTTATCGAGAGGGCGGCGGACTGCGTCCTGAAAGAGAGAGGGGACCTCATACTCGTTCCGAGGGAGACCCCGTTAAATTCCATCCATCTTGAAAACATGCTGAAACTTTCAAGGGCGGGGGCGGTGATACTTCCCGCCATGCCCGGTTTTTACTCGGGTCCGTCAAAGATAGGCGACCTCGTGGATTTCATCGTGGGAAAGATTCTCGACGTGCTCGGTATAGAGAACAATCTTTATATGAGGTGGAATAAGGGATAGCTGTTTTACAGGTCTTTTTTATAACTTTCGCCCCGTATTTTCAGTTAAAAAACAAAAAATGCTCGATATAAAACTATTAAGAGATGACCCGGCCGGTGTAGAGGCCCGCCTCGCCACAAGGGGGGCCGGAGCGGGCCTTACGGGCTTTAAGGCCCTCGATGAAAAGAGGAGAGGGCTCTTAAAAGAGGTGGAGTCCCTGAAGGAGAAGCGTAACTCCGTCTCCATGGAGATAGGGAGACTCAAAAAGGAGAAGAAGGACGCCGCAGGCCTTGTGAAAGAGATGCAGGGCGTCTCGGAGAGGATAAAAGAACTCGACGAAGAGGTAAAGTCCTCTGAGGCTGAGTTAAAGGGGTTTTTATTAGATATACCTAACCTGCCCCACGCGTCCGTGCCCGTGGGTAAAGACGAGACGGAAAACGCCCCTGTAAGGTCCTGGGGAGAGCCCCGGGAGTTCACCTTTAACCCCGTGGAGCATACTGATATTGGAGAGGCCCTCGGCATACTGGATTTCAAGAGGGCCGGTAAGATCGCCGGGGCCCGCTTTTCGCTCCTGAAGGGAGAAGGCGCGCGCCTCGAAAGGGCGCTCATAAACTTCATGCTCGACCTCCATACGAAGGAGCAGGACTATACCGAGGTCCTGCCGCCCTTCATGGCCAACAGCGCCTCCTTGACGGGCACGGGCCAATTGCCCAAATTCGCCGATGACCTCTTTAAGATAGAAGGGTGGGACCATTACCTCATACCCACGGCCGAGGTCCCTGTAACGAACATGCACGCCGAAGAGATTCTCGACGAGGCGACCCTGCCCGTCTCTTATACCGCCTATACGCCGTGCTTCAGAAAAGAGGCCGGCTCTTACGGTAAGGACGTAAAGGGGCTTATAAGGCAGCACCAGTTCAATAAAGTCGAACTCGTCAAGTTCGCCGCGCCTGAGACTTCCTACGATGAACTGGAAAAGCTCACCACCGACGCGGAAGAGGTCCTTAAAAGGCTCGGTCTACCCTACAGGGTCGTCTCCCTCTGCACCGGGGACCTCGGCTTTTCCGCCGCCAAGACCTACGACCTCGAGGTCTGGCTCCCGGGCCAGGCCACGTACCGCGAGATTTCCTCGTGCAGCAACTTTGAGGCGTTTCAGGCGCGCCGCGCCAACATAAGGTACAGACCAGGCGGCGGCAAACCCCGCTTCGTCCACACCCTTAACGGCTCGGGCCTCGCCGTGGGCAGGACCCTCGTGGCCATACTTGAAAACTATCAGGAAGAGGACGGGAGCGTTATAGTGCCCGAGGCCCTCAGGCATTATATGTACGGGCTTGAAAAAATAGAGAAGAAGGGATAGGTTTGTGAGGAACCCTTTTTATAAAAAGGGTTCCTCACACTCTTCCCAAAAATTTTCAGTTGGCCGCGTTGTTGAAGCCGTCAACCAGTGAACCGGAGGGTTAGCCTAATGGTAAGGCAGCGGTCTTGAAAACCGCCGGGCTTACGCCTTTGGGGGTTCGAGTCCCTCACCCTCCGCCAGATTTTTTTAACGGTCCCCTTTCTCCTTTTTTCTCTTCTCTTAAGATCTTTAAGCTTTGTATTGACCGTAAGGGAAGAGGCGGCCCCGAAGGCCGCGGCGCTTTCACTTTTAGATTCTCCACAAAATACGCGCGCGGCGGGCCTTGAAGGGCCGTTTTTTTCTGATTGCTTTCAGGAGTTGATAAAAAAGTGCGTATAAAGGACATCTTCTGTTCCAGAACCATCCCGGTGCTCCTCATCTTCTTTATCCCGCTTCTTCTTTACTCCATTACCCTTACATTCGGTTTTGTCTATGACGACAGGGAGGTTATACTCGGTAACCCCTGGATAAGGGATATAAAATACATACCCGACATGTTTACGTCATCGGTATGGGCATTTCAACAAGAGAAGGCCTCCAACTACTACAGACCGGTCTTCCTGCTCGCCTTGATGGTCGAGCACTATATATTCGGCTTAAAGGCGTGGGGTTTTCATCTCGTAAGTGTCCTGCTCCACGCCGTAAATTCCGTGCTGGTCTTTTTAGGGACCTCGTTATTCTTGTCGTCCGGCACAGGCGAAGCAAGGGGGGCTGCGGGGTCCGCGGCAAACCACCTCCCGGCGTTTGTCGCAGGCCTCGTCTTTACGCTCCATACCGTGAATACCGAGGCCGTCTCCTGGGTATCGGCGACATCCGAACTCCTGATAACCCTCTTTCTCCTCATCTCATTTTACCTCTACATATCGGCAGGGGGAGGCCGTGTACGCAAAAGCGCGTTTAGATACGCTGTTTCCGTATTCTGTTTCATCCTCGCGCTCCTTACGAAGGAGACCGCCATAGTCCTCGTGCTTCTCATACCGGCATACGACTTCTCGAAGTACGGGGTCGCGTTTATCAGGAGGTGGAGGGCGTACCCGCCCTACCTGATAACAGCCGCTCTGTACATGGCCGTAAGATCGAGTATCGTCGGCGGAGTGGTCCATCACAAAGCCGTTGATATCAGCGCATGGGAAACCATGGTAAATGTTTTTCCCTTCCTGGCCAGGTACTTCGCAAAGCTCATACTCCCCACGGGTCTGAGCGTGGCCTATCCCATTCAGCCTGTTCATTCAATAACGGAGCCCGCCGCAATAATAGGCATCTTAACCGTATTTCTCTTCTTATGCGCGTTGCTGATTTTCCGGAGAAACAAGCCCGTCTTTTTCAGCCTGCTCTGGATATTAATACCGCTCCTGCCGGCCATGTACGTACCCGCCATCTCAATAAGCTCCATGGCTGACAGGTACCTCTACCTTTCCACAATCGGCTTCGCCGTGATAGTCGCGTATTTCGTAAGGTTTGTCTTCGAGAGGGCAAGGCCCGGCGGTTACTGGAGGCCGGCTGTGGTGGTCTTAACTGCCGCGGTGCTTGTGCTTTATTCGGCGGGTACCGTTACCAGGAGCCTCGCATGGAAGGATGACCGCACGCTCTGGACGGCCGCGGCCGAGAAGTACCCGGCCAGCCCGTTACTGCGCCTGAAACTCGCCGTGACATTACATAAGCTCGGCGAGACCGGCGAAGCGATCGCCCAATACAAGGAGGTTATAAGGGTCAACCCAGGCATGGAGAAGGCACACTACAATCTGGCGGTTCTTTATCAGGAGCAGGGGGACCACGCCGGCGCCATAACCCGGTTCAAGGAGGTCGTAAGAATAAACCCACGGAACTTTACGGCCTATTATCTCCTCGCGCTGTCATACCAGAAGATGGGGGACGTCCGGGGGGCGGTGGGCTCTTACAGGGAGGCCATAAGGATCAAGCCCGACTACGAGGACGCGCACTATAATCTTGCCTGGACATATCAGTCCATGGGGGACAGCAGGAACGCCATTATCCATTATAAGACAGTTATAAGGTTGAGCCCGTGGGCGAGGGACGCCCATTACAATCTGGGGCTCATCTATGCAGGGAAGGGACGTCTCGACGAAGCGGCACACGAGTTCAGCGAGACCCTTAGAATCGACCCGTCGTATAGCGAGGGCAGGGCAGAACTTGAGAGGGTCTTGCGTTTAAAAAGCCACCAATAAAAAACTTCCAGAACCCCGTAGCCCGTAAGTTTTATCTGTCCCTCCACCAACGAAACCATTAAAATCCCTCCCTCCCGAGGAAATCCCTCGCCTCTTTCAGCCCCATGCTTGCGGCAATTCCGATATTCCTTTCCGCCTTTTTTCTATCCCCCGTTCTAAGATATACGAGGCCGAGGTTATAGAAGCCCACGGCGTTTTCAGGGTCGAGCGCCACGGTCCTTTTAAAATCCTCTTCGGCGGAGCCGTAATCGCCGCTCATTAAAAAGGCCGTTCCCCTGTTGAGATAGGTGTTGGGATTGGCAGGGGCGAGTTTAACGGCTATGTTCAGGTCTCTAAAGGCCGACGGAAGGTCTCCCGTCTCGCCGTAGGCTATCCCCCTGTTGATAAAGGCCTTGGCATAACGGGGGCTTTTAGAGATTACATAGCTGAAGATTTCTATGGCCTTATAGTGCCGCCCGCTTTCGTCATAGGCCACGCCGAGGTTGTAATAAACTATCTCCACAGGAACCTTTATTCTATCCAGCCTCTTTTCGAGAAAGGCCGTCTCATAGGTCCAGAGCGTGATGGAGTCCTTCCAAACCCCGATCTGTTTAACGGTCTGAAAGGCCAGCAGCACCGAGACGGCAAGTACCGCGAGGACCGGAACAAAGAGGCATATCCTGTTGCCGAACGTCTTTGCGGCCGTCCTGCACGCCCCGGCCCCCGCCCCCGCTCCCGCCCCAATGATGATAAAGAAGGCGATGCTCGGAAGATACATATACCTGTCAGCCGCCGCCTGCCCCCCCACCTGTACGATCCCTATTACCGGCAGTATGGTTACGAAATAATATAGCCAGGCGGCGGTGAATTTTCCTGTCCTTCTGAGCGTTAAAACGCAGAAGGCGCTGATGGCGAGGATGACGAGAAGGCTGATGATAAAACCCGCGCTCAAAAAAGAGACTTCAAGAGGCATCGGGTAGTAGGGGGCGAGGTGCAGCGGGAGTAGGAACTTGTAGATGTAGAATACAAGACCCTTTATCGCCACCACGGGGCGTTCGGTTAGCGGATAGTCGGCCATGGCGGTCCTCTGGGTAGAGAGCGTCATAACAACCACGAAGATGGTTACAACGAAAAAAGGGACCTTTTCAATGACGGCCTTCTTGAGGTTTCTTAGCCTATCAAGAGGATAAAAATCGAGTATGAGGAGTACGATAGGCAGGCTCACGGCCATGGGCTTGCTCATGAGGGCGAGGGTGAAGACTACGAGGCTCATTACATAATAGAGGGGCTTTTTCGAGGCCCCGCGGGCCGCGTATTGAAGATACAAAAGTATAGCGATGAGGTAGAAGAAGGCCGAGAGGACGTCCTTACGCTCCGATACCCACGCCACGGACTCCACGTGCAGGGGGTGGAGGCCGAAGAGCAGCGCCGCCGCGGCCCCTGCGATGACCCTTCCAGTTATTTTGTTGTCAGTATTTTTCTGAGCGATGGATATAAGCCTGAAGGTCACCATATAGACGAGCGCCGTGTTAAGGGCGTGAAGAATTACGCTTGTTAAATGGTGCCCCCAGGGGTTCATGTTCCAGAGCGCGAAGTCGACGGTATGGGAGAGCATGGTGAGGGGGTGCCAGTTCGCGGCCACCACGCCTGTAAAGAGCCATTTTATGTCGAGGGAGCGGATATGGAGGTTCTCAGTGACATAAAGGGGGTCGTCCCAGTTGACAAAGCCGTTATTCAGGGCGGGTAGATATACTATAAGGGTAATAAGTGCGACTGATAATGCAAAAAGGGCGGGGATAGATTTTGCCCGGTTACAGGTTTTATTCTCTATTGTCTTCAAGATATAATCCACCATGGAGGCTTAAAGACCTTTCTTTAAAAAAACGGCCTTTGCCTTTTCGCGGTATCGCGTTGCGCTTTCGGCGTCACCGAGCGTTGAGTATATACGTGCGGCATCCATGTAGCCTTCTGCGAAGTCAGGCTGCAGGGCCACCACCTTCTTAAAATCCCTTAACGCCTCCTCGTATCTGCCCGTCTTTTCATAGAGCCGGCCGCGCTCATAATAGACCTTCGTAGACTTGGGGTCTATGGTGATGATAGCGGAGAAATCTTTTATTGCCTCCTCATACCTGCCGAGAGAGGTGAAGACGCTTGCGCGATTGAAATAGGGGTATGCCTTGTCCTCCACCAGCTCTATGGCCATGGTCAAATCCGCGGCCGCCTTGTTAAATTCCCCCTTTTTCGCGTAGGTGATGCCGCGTTTGTTGTAGGCTATAGGCACCCTTTCGGGGTAGACCCTTATAATTTCGCTCCAGAAGGTTATGGGCCCCTTCCAGACACGAGTCTGCGCCCTCGTCATCAGCGCGAATATGACGAGGATAGAAGCGGCCGTTATAATGAGAAAGGCCTTTAAGGGCCTGCCTCCGGCCTTTTTCATCACGAGGGCAAGGCCGAGGCCGGCGAGTATAAAGGGGCCGACGCTCGGAAGATAGGCATAACGGTCCGCCATCGCAACGTCGCCCACCTTGATTATCCCTACGACGGGCAAAAGCGTTAAAAGGTAAAAAAGCCATAGGGCGAGAAGAAACCTTTTTTTAGATTTTATTACGCAAAAAGCTGTGATTGACGCAAGTATGAGAAAGGAGATTACAGCGGGAAGGTTAAGGATGCCGGCCTCAGGAGGCCTGGGATAAATAGGCGACAAATTGAGGGGTATTATCATCTTGTATAAATAAAAGATATAGGCGCGCGCGGGCAATACTATCCTGTCTGTAAGGGTGTACAGCTTGAGAGACTGTATGGCCTCACCCTTATGCTGCGCCCAAATGGTTACGATTGCCGAGAGGATGGTGAGGAGGAAGAAGGGGATCTTTTCGATGATTATTCCCCTCATATGTTTCAAGCGGTCGAGGGGGTAAAAGTCGATGAGGAGGAGCACGATGGGCAGGCTCACGGCCATGGGCTTGCTCATGAGGGCGAGGGCGAAGACTATGAGGCTCATTACATAATAGAGGGCCTTTTTCGCGGCCCCGCGGGCCGCGTATTGAAGATACAAAAGTATAGCGATGAGGTAGAAGAAGGCCGAGAGGACGTCCTTACGCTCCGATACCCACGCCACGGACTCCACGTGCAGGGGGTGGAGGCCGAAGAGCAGCGCCGCCGCGGCCCCTGCGATGACCCTTCCAGTTATTTTGTTGTCAGTATTTTTCTGAGCGATGGATATAAGCCTGAAGGTCACCATATAGACGAGCGCCGTGTTAAGGGCGTGAAGAATTACGCTTGTTAAATGGTGCCCCCAGGGGTTCATGTTCCAGAGCGCGAAGTCGACGGTATGGGAGAGCATGGTGAGGGGGTGCCAGTTCGCGGCCACCACGCCTGTAAAGAGCCACCCTATGTCGAGGGAGCGGATATGGAGGTTCTCGGTAATGTAGTGGGTATCGTCCCAGTTGATAAAGCCGTTCTTCAAAGCGGGAAGATATACAATAAGGGTGATAACCAGAACCGAAAGCACGGAAATAACGAAAAGGCGCGTTGAAGGGTTAAAGTTTTTTTGTTCCATAATTGCCTAAAGCCCCTTCTTTAAAGAGACGGCCTTTGCCTTCTCGCGGTATCGCGTTGCGCTTTCGGCGTCACCGAGCTTTGAGTATATGCGCGCTACTTCCAGGTAGGCTTCAGCCAGGTCAGGCTTAAGGGCCACCAACTTCTTAAAATCCCTCAACGCCTCCTCGTATCTGCCCGTCTTTTCATAGAGCCGGCCGCGCTCGTAATAGGCCTTGGGGTCCAGGGAGACTATAATCGACAGGTCCTTAATCGCCTCTTCGTATTTGCCGAGAGCGCCGAGCACCCTGGCGCGGTTAAACAAGAGACGGCGGTCGTCGGGGAAAAGCTTCAGCGCCCTGTTTAAATCTTTTATGGCCAGCTCCGGTTTTCCGGCCATTGCATATGCGACGCCTCTTTGATTATAAGCTATAAAGACCCTTTCAGGATAGATCCTTATAATCTCGCTCCAGAAGGTTATGGGCCCCTTCCAGACACGAGTCTGCGCCCTCGTCATCAGCGCGAATATGACGAGGATAGAAGCGGCCGTTATAATGAGAAAGGCCTTTAAGGGCCTGCCTCCGGCCTTTTTCATCACGAGGGCAAGGCCGAGGCCGGCGAGTATAAAGGGGCCGACGCTCGGAAGATAGGCATAACGGTCCGCCACCTCCAGAGGACCCACCTTGATTATCCCTATGACGGGCAGAAGTGTAACGAGGTAGTAAAGCCATAGAGATAAAAAAAGTTTTTTTCTGAATTTTATCACGCAAAAAACAGTAATAGCCGCCAGCACGATAACGGATATTATAGTTAGAGGGTTGAAAAGGCCGGGGTCCACGGCAGGTGGGTAAACAGGTGAAAGGTTTACGGGGATTATCATCTTGTATAAATAAAAGATATAGGCGCGCGCGGGCAATACTATCCTCTCTGTAAGGTTATGGAGCTTTAAAGGCTCTATGGCGTCGCCCTTATGCTGCGCCCAAATGGTTACGATCGCCGAGAGGATAGCGAGGAGGAGGAAGGGGATCTTTTCGAGGATTATTCCTTTAATATGTTTCAGGCGGTCGAGTGGGTAAAAGTCGATGAGGAGGAGGACGATGGGCAGGCTCACGGCCATTGCCTTGCTCATGAGTGCGAGGGCAAATAGAAGGAGTGAAAGGAGATAATAAAAATATTTTTTTGACGCCCCTCTCTGAGGTCCAATCGTAACGTAGTTGAGATAAACTATAATACTCATAAGGTAGAAGAAGACCGAGAGGACGTCCTTACGCTCCGATACCCACGCCACGGACTCCACGTGCAGGGGGTGGAGGCCGAAGAGCAGCGCCGCCGCGGCCCCTGCGATGACCCTTCCAGTTATTTTGTTGTCAGTATTTTTCTGAGCGATGGATATAAGCCTGAAGGTCACCATATAGACGAGCGCCGTGTTAAGGGCGTGAAGAATTACGCTTGTTAAATGGTGCCCCCAGGGGTTCATGTTCCAGAGCGCGAAGTCGACGGTATGGGAGAGCATGGTGAGGGGGTGCCAGTTCGCGGCCACCACGCCTGTAAAGAGCCATTTTATGTCGAGGGAGCGGATATGGAGGTTCTCAGTGACATAAAGGGGGTCGTCCCAGTTGACAAAGCCGTTATTCAGGGCGGGTAGATATACTATAAGGGTAACAATGGCCGTGACAGCGCATAGTGAGAGTACAAGGGTTTTGTTCGATCTTACAATGGCCACCGGTAAGTCCTTTTTGCGGGTTATCGTTTTTGAATATTCCTGTAAATTTTTTTAGTTAGACAATATTGCCCTGAACCTTAATCCCCGGATTAAAAGACCATAACCTGCCCGCCCTCGCTTATCCAGTGAGCGAGGTCCATGGTCTTGCCAATAGCCGCGCCCTCTACGAAGTCCTCCTGTGTGAGACCTCTGGCGCTCGTGCAGGTTATGCAGGACCTTACCTCGACGCCCCTTGCGAGGAGGTCTTTAAGCATATCCTCGATATTATAAAATCCCTTGGGAGTGTTCTGGCCCCTCTTGGCTGAAATGACGCTGTCGGCGTAAAGAAATATCCTTACCTTCGAGCCTGCGGATAGGAGAGCCCTCGCGAGCCTCAGGGCGTTCCACACCTTCTCGCTGCCGTAAGGGGCGTCCTGCAGGACCATCGTTACAGTATTCATAATCCACCTCCTGAATTTTTATGGTATTATATCAGGAAAGAAAGAGCGCCTTCAAAAATTTTAAGCGTTTATCTTAAGGCCTCCTCTCCCGCGGCCTTCTTTACACATGGGCCGTAAACTGTTAAGAATGAACTACCCCGCTTTAAGGAGCGGGCCGTCAGGATTATATCCTCATGGGTGCGTCCCCCGGGAGGGGGGCGGGAAATGGACCCCCTGAAAAAATCCAAAAAAAGAGGTAAAAGACCTGCCATGAAGAAAGACGTTAAATACGGCGAAAGGGCCGTAAAAGAAGCGGCCCTTGAGGCATGGGAAAACCCCACGCCTGAGAGGGACTACAGGGTGGAGATAACGTTTCCCGAATTCACATGCCTCTGTCCCCGCTCAGGATACCCTGATTTCGCCACCATCAGGGTGGAATACATACCCGATAAAAATCTTGTTGAACTTAAGTCGTTGAAACTCTATCTCAACTCTTACCGCTCTCTCGCGATCTCTCATGAGGCGGCTACGAACAGAATTTTTAGTGACCTTCAGGAAATCCTCAAGCCGCGAAAACTTGAGGTCACGGGAGACTTCAACGCCCGGGGCAATGTCAAGACCGTTATAAGGGTGAACACATAAACAAAAAAATCGGGCGGTCCCGGCGGACCTTTTACTTCCCCCCTCACGAATTTTTTTGTTTTTCCGTACAGATGCTGTTATAGGCGCACCAGTTGCAGTTGATATAATCGGGCCTCGCCGTAAACTCCCTTTTTCTTATGCCTGAGGCGACTTCCGTTATCATGGCAGTCGCCCTGACAATGTCCTTTTCCTTGAAAGAGGCCCTTCCCACGAGGCCCGTTTCCACAAAGTGGAGTTCAGAGCCGGCCGGAAGCGCGCCGAAGACCTCTTTAAAGGCAAGGTTGTAAAGGAGAAGCTGGGTGGAGGACTTTGTTTTTTTATCCGCCTTCGACTGGTCTCTAACGTCGGAGGTCTTGAAGTCTATTACATGGGGGCCGTCTTCGCGCTCCACTATGAGGTCCCATCTCCCGTTCAGGGTGTCACCCGTTATGTCAACGTTAAACTCCCTCTCCACCGCTTTCGGGGTAATCGATTTAGCCCCCGCGAAAAAACGTTTCAGGGCTTCGAGGCCGCCGGAAAACCTCTGTTCCTCATGCTCCTTTGACACAAAACCCTCGCTCCTCCACGAGGCCCTGAAGACGTTTAAAAACTCTTCCTCGCCGGTGGCCATCTTCTCAAGGGTCCTTCTGAAATAAAACGATATGGCGTCGTGCACGGCCTTCCCGTACATAATCGTGTGGTGGGGCAGCAGCGGTATCTTTAATATATGTATGAACCTGTATTTAAGCGGGCAGGTAAGGTAATCATCGATCTTGTAATAACTGAGCGTAAGCGGCCCCGTCCCTTTACGCCCCCGTACCTCTTTTATTCCGGCGTCGGCGACGCGGCCGAATTTCTTTATCGACTCCATGGGGCCGGCGCCTACCCTCCCGGCCCTTGGCTTGTCCAGGGCCTCGATGACAAAGGGGCTGACCTTCCGGGCGCGTTTCCCCCCGTAGTCCGACGCGCTCGTGAGGAAAAGGTTTTCCATGGCCCTTGTCATGCCCACGTAAAAGAGCCGGCGTTCCTCCTGAAGATGAAAATCACCTTCGGGCAGTATGTCTTTTATAAGCTCTTCGGGGGGCTCTATGGGGTCTCTCCGGGCCCTTCTGGGAAAACGGTCTTTTATAAGGCTCACCATGAAGACAACGGGGAACTCAAGGCCCTTTGCCTTGTGCACGGTCAGAACCTGTACGGCGTCTGTGTCGGCGTCCGGCTCTGCAACACCGGGGTTTTCACCGGCCTCTATGAGCAGCTCCAGCTCCTCAACGAGGTTGGCGGTCTTTTTTATCGAAAGGGTCTCGTCAATAGACGAAATCTTTTCAAAGAATCCGGCGATGTTACGGACTTTTTCCTCGGCCTCGGTTGTGTCTTCGCTCGCGAGGTTTCCCATGTAGCCGGAGTCCGTAAGGAAGGAGTAAAGGACCCTCCCGGCGCTTTCCTTCAAGGCCCGCCGGCTGAATTTTTTTATATCTTCGACAAGCCTCTTTATTCCATCGAGCCCGTTTTCCGATATCTTTAAGCTCTTGCGTGAAAATTTTTCTTCCGCGGCCTCCTCCATTATGTAAAAGAGCGGCCTGTTTTGTCTCCTCGCGAGGTTGTTGCACGGTATGATGTCCATCGCCTCTATTCCGTAAACAGGGGACGTGGCAAGCTGAAAGAGGCTCAGGTTGTCGGAAAAATCGGTTATGGCCCTGAGGAAGGCCATGAGCTCCATTACTTCCGCTCTTGAAAAGAGGCCGCTATTGCCGGAATAATGATAGGGGATGCCCCTTGAGTCAAGGGCGTGGAGAAAGGGGGCGGCGTCGCTTCGCGCCCGTACGAGGAGGGCGTGGTCGGAAAGAAGAGCGCCCTTTTCCTTTACGTTCTTGTAGATTGTCCCGGCGACAAAATCGGCCTCGTCGTGGACGGTATTGAAATTGATGTGCTCTACGCCTGGCCCCGGCCCTTTCTTTCTTTTAACGCCCCTTGCCGCAATTAATTTCTTGTCTATTTCTCCCTTGACTTCGAGCCTGTCGGGGTTGTTGTGTGTTATGAGGCGGTACGCCGCATCGAGTATGGGCTGGACGGAGCGGTAGTTCCTCTTTAGAGTTACGGGCCTTACCTCTGGAAAGGCCTTTAGAAAGTTCAGGACGTTACTTACGGCGGCCCCCCTGAATTTATAAATGCACTGGTCGTCGTCAGCCACCACCGAGATGTTCTTCCGCTCTCCCGCGAGGAGTTTTAAAAGCTCGAACTGCGCGTAGTTTGTGTCCTGGAACTCATCGGCGAGAATGTGGAGAAATTTTCCCTCGTACCTTTTCAGAATATTCGGCCTTCGGCGAAAGAGTTTAAGGGTGAGGGTTACAAGGTCCCCGAGGTCTATAAACCCCTTCTCTTCGAGAAGCCCCTGGTAGCGGCTAAAACTCTCAGCAAGCTCGGTCTGCTCTCCGAGAAAATCCTCGAAGGCCGCGCGGTCGCCTTCAGGCCCCCTCTTTTTAAGCCCCTCCACATAGGCAAGGAAATCCCCGGGTGAGACGTCTTCGTCCTTCAGCCTCCCGAAGAATTTGATAAGGGCGCCGAGATACTTTGAGGGGTTTCCGGCGGGCCTGAAGTAATCGAGGGGTAGTTTAAAGATATGCCTTTTGAGGAAGATAACGCTCTCCGGCCCCCCGAGGATCTTGTAGTCGGGGGGTAGACCCAGATACAGGGCGTTGTCCCGTAAGACCCGGTCGCAGAACGAATGGAAGGTCGATATAAATACATTGGAATACCCGTAAGGGACGAGGGCGTCCACGCGCGCTTCCATCTCGCGGGCCGCCTTTTCAGTAAAGGTCAGGGCGAGGATCTTTGAGGGTTCAACTCCTTCGGAGATAAGGTGGGCGATCCTTCTGGTTATAACGCGCGTCTTGCCGGTACCGGCTCCCGCTATTATGAGCAGAGGCCC
Source organism: Thermodesulfobacteriota bacterium (assembly GCA_046754225.1). Classification (GTDB taxonomy): domain Bacteria; phylum Desulfobacterota; class GWC2-55-46; order GWC2-55-46; family JADFVP01; genus BTQV01. Next base: position 14,972 of record JBHHVI010000035.1, read on the forward strand.
TCCTGGATATTCTACGGCATCGCGTTGCTCTTTATTTAACCCGGAACCGGTCTCCCTCTTCATTGTCTTAATAAGAAAATCTCATTCCTCTATATGAAGGACAGCCTTCGCGTCCACGGCAATGACCCCCTTTTCATACACAATGAGGGGGTTTATCTCCAGCTCCTTAAGCCCGTCCGTGCCCTCCACTATCTCAGAGAGTTTTACCAGCACCTCCGCCACGGCTTCAATGTCCCTCGGGGGGTCGCCGCGGTAGCCCGTAAGGAGCGGAAAACCTTTTACCTCCCTCATCATGGCGAGGGCCTCTTTTTTGTCCAGCGGCGTGAGGGCGAAACTGACGTCTTTCATGAGTTCCACTGAAACTCCTCCCGTGCCGAACATGGCGGTCACGCCGAATTGCTTGTCTTTAACGGCCCCGGTAATAACCTCCGCGCCGGACTCTACCATCTCCTCTAAAATAAAGCCCTCTATGAGGGCCATGGGCATCTCGTCGGCGATATGGAGTATCATTCCTGACCAGGCGTCTTCTACATCCACGGCGCTCCTTAAATTCAGCTTTATCCCGCTTACGTCGCTCTTATGGGGTATGTTAGGCGAGATGATTTTTAATACGAGGGGATAGCCCATGGTGTCACCCACCTCCATCGCCACATTCACATCCTTGACCACCTGATATTTGGGCACGGCAATGGAGCCGAGTTTCAGAATCTCTTTTACTTCAGGCTCTACGAGCGTGGCCCTGCCGAGACTCAGCGCTTCTTTTACGAGACGTTCTATCGCTTCCATCGCTTCGATGTCCATTGGCATTAGAGAACTTTTTTCCTTTTCATGAGAAGCGCGGCCGCTTTTGCGGCGCCCTCGGGCGTGGTAAAGACCGGAAGTCCCGACTTTCTAAATAGCCCCATCTTGGCCCGTGTATACTCTCCACCGGGCGTACAGACGATTACGGGTTTTTTTAAGGCCCCCTTTTTTTCCGCTATGACCGTGGGGAGCCCGTCCGTAAGTGCCGGGGGCCCCCATAGAGGGGCCACTACGGCCATGTCGTAGCGGTCCCCGGAGAGCGCCTTCTCGAGGGCCTCGCCAAAGAGCGTGTCCGTTGCGCTGCCCGTTAAATCTATGGGGTTTGCAATGGAGCAGAAGGACGGCAGAACGTCCTGAAGCTCCTCTTTTACCGCCCCCTCAAGGGGCGCCACGTCGAGGCCGGCGTCAGCGCAGGCGTCGGCGATCCCGATGCCTATGCCGCCGCCGTCGGTTATTATAATCACGCGGACCCCGCCGGAAGACTTCTCGGCGGCAAGTACCTTTGAGGCGCAGAGGAAATCCTCATAACCGGGCAGCTCTATTATACCGGCCTTTTTAAAGGCCGCCCTGTAAATCCCGTATCTTCCCGCTATGGCCCCGGTGTGTGACAACGCGGCCTCGGCGGCGGCGCTGGTCCTGCCCACCTTTATCGCGGCCACGGGCTTCGTAGCCGAGCATTTAGCGGCGGCCTCCACGAACCTCCTGCCATCTTCCACGGACTCTATGTAAACGGCGACGGCCTTTGTCGATTCGTCCTCTGCGAGGAACTCAAGGCAGTCCGATTCGTTTATGTCTATCTTGTTGCCGTAACTTATAATCCTGGAGACCCCTATCCCCTCGGCGGCCAGTTCATCCATGACCGTAACGGCGAAGGACCCGCTCTGGCTTATGATGGCAAGCCCCCCCGGGCCGGGCCTTTGCATCCGCTCTTCAGGGACAAAAAAGGTATCGAGACCGCTTATTGTATCGTATATGCCCAGACAGTTCGGCCCGATAATCCTGACGCCCCATTTTGCGGCGGACTCCTTTAATTCCTTCTCAAGGGCGCGCCCTTTTTCGCCGCTTTCTCCAAACCCTCCGCTTATGACAATAGCTCCGCGGACCATCCCCTCCGAAGTCTTTAAAATCCCCGGAACGGTCTTTGCCGGCACGGCGAATATTGCCAGGTCAACCCCCTTTTTTATACTCTTTATGGAAGGGTAGCACTTAAGGCCTCCGATCTTTTTATGCAGAGGGTTGACAGGATAAATTTTTCCGGCGAATCGCGAGTTTTTAAGGCTCGTGAGCAGCACCCTCGATATCTTACCCGGAGTCGCCGAGGCCCCTACAAGGGCCACTGTCTTGGGGTTGAAGAAAAAATCCAGCATCCTCGCATGCTCCGGGTATTATATAAAAGAACCGCCTGCATAACAATCTTTCCCGCCGTCAAGCTGGCGGCAGCGAAAACATACCTCAGTCGAGTTTAAAGGCCACCTTGAGAATAACCTGATATTCAACCACCTTGCCGTCTGTAATTTTGCCGTGCTGTTCCGAGACCTCGAACCAGGCAAGGCCGTGGATCGTTTTTGAGGCCCTGTCAATGGCGGTGCATACGGCGTCCTCAAAACTTTTCTCGGAAGTGCCCACAAGCTCTACTCTCTTAAATACCTTGTCCATAACAAACCCCCGTGATTAGAATTTTTAAGACCTGTGTCACAAATACAAAGCCGCGATTATACCTCCTGAGAAGAAAGCGGCGCCTCTGCCGACAGGGAAGGTTTTGGCTGCAAAAACCCCTCAGAGCCTTAAGCCCTGAGAGGTGAGAAAGACGAGTACGACGCCCCCCGCGATTATAATCAGGTTCAGGGTGGAGCTTATAATGTGAACCTTTTTAAATTTCTTTCTGAGGAGCTGCTTTTGTTCCGGGTCCACCGTCACCTTGATTTCGGCTTTTATGGCCCTGGCCCTGGAACCCACGCTAAGGCCCGAGTAAAAGGTTACGGCCGTCATGGCCGCGAGCAGCAGCACCCGCAGGGCCGGAAAGCTCTTTTCCGTATAGGAAAAGATTAAGAGGGTTATAAGGGCCAGCGAACTCGACACGTAGCCTATGGCCCAGTATTTGGGAAATATATGGCCCACCACAGTGCCGGCCTCTTCTCTTGGCAGGGCCTTGAAAATGCTCGGGGCCGCAAAAAAGGAGAAGAATATGAGGGAGCCGAGCCAGATTACCATGCTCATGAGGTGTATAAACTTTGCGATTCCGTTGGCCGTCATATTCAGCAGTTTTTTTTTGATGAAAAAATCAGGAAAAACTACCGATTTTATACAACAAACAAGGGGTTATTACAATAAAAAACGTATGCGGTACGGGATAATCTGAGTGTCCTCCTCTTCAGTTGGATGCCTTTTTGAATTGCTTTCCCGGCCCCGGGATTGCTAAACTGAGCAGCAGCCTGTTGGTTATAAGATTATAGGAAGGGAGAGCAGATGGACGTATACGGCCGCGTGAGGCTCGATAAGCCCGGAGAACCCGGTAAGCGCTATATGTTAAACGGCGAGGCCTTCAGGCAGCTAAAACTCTGGGCCCCGCGCCCGGCAGAGGCCCTGACCGTTGTTGACAGGGATGGAAGGTCTTTCCGCGCCAGGGTCATGAGTCTCGACGAAGACAAAGGCGAGGTCATTCTCTTTGAAGAGGGTGCGCCGGACGTGGATACTGCTCCGGAGATAACGCTCCTTCAGGCCCTGCCCGGCAGGGAGAGGATGGAGCTTATAATACAGAAGACCGTTGAACTCGGCATCTCAAGGATAATCCCCTTCAAGTCCGCCAAATCCATAAGCCTTGAGCAAAGGGAGGCGAGGCAGAAAAAGGCCCACAAATGGGGCGATATCGCCCTAAAGGCGTCAAAACAGTCGAGACGGGATTTTTTAGCGAGGGTCTTTGCTTACAGAACCTTTGAAGAGGCGCTTGAGGAGGCCGAAGGCGCCGACTTAAAGATAGCCCTCTGGGAGAAGGAGAATTCGAGGTGCATAAAAGAAGCGCTGAAAGGGGCGGATGTTTTTAGCGTTAAAAAAATAGCCCTCCTCTCCGGCCCGGAAGGGGGTTTTAGCGAGGGTGAAATCAAGCGGGCCCGGCAATCGGGTTTTCTTCCCGTAACGCTCGGCCCCGCCATCTTGAGGGCTGAAACGGCGGCCATAACCGCCGTGGCCCTCGTTTTGTATGAACTACAGGGCTGAGCCTTGTATAACAAAAAAAATTCAAGGGCGGCCCGAGAGGAGACTCTTTTGGAATGACGGAAAAACTCATATGCATAAAATGCCCCGATGCGCGCTTTATCGACCCCGGTAAGGAGATATGCTACAAGACGGGCGGGCTTTACTGCAAAAAACTCAAGGCCGTTGTCGGCAAGTACGACGCCTGCCGGCTGAAGCAGCCAAAAGCGGGAGGAAAGGGCGGTGTGACGACGAAAGGGCGCTGAAAGGTTTTTTGTTATCATGCCACACGTTGCCGGCTTTTATCTCGTTACCCGCGCGAAGGTACCTTCCTGCTCACTATGGGCCTACCTTTTTAAAGGGTGGCTTTTATGGTGGGCGGTGCCACCAGGCTAATAATCCTTTGATAAAACATTCTTTGCCATATTAAAAAATCTATAAAAAACAGGAAGACCGAATTGCTTTCTGATATGTATTAAGTATCTCTTGGTTTCAGGGTCTGGCGCATTATACGAAACAATAATCAGCTTTTCAGCCCTTTCTGCCTCAGGCCAATACGAATATTCCATAATTTGACCAAGCGCATTTCTGATACTTAATTTAGGGTTATCTGTTTTGATTTCAAAATAATGCCACTTGCCTGAGAGTGTCTTCGCTTTAATATCAACTCTATTTTTTTCAATGTCTACTTTTTTATATTCTTTTTTATAATCATTCCTCAAGAGTAGCCATAATGCATTCTGAAGTTTGTCGTGATAAGGATCGAAAGAACTATCCGCTTTATATGTACGTTTTCTTTTTTTAGTGTTTCTTAAATTACCTTCATTCTCATCTTCCTCATCTCCAGGCAAGTCATAAGCAATTTTAAAATCATCCTTTTTGGGTAAAAGTACGCAATGATATGTAGTTATATTATTGTCCTCTTCTGATATTTCCTCAAGCTCATCAGGCCTTATGACACCTTCAAATTTGAACTTCACATTAAAAAAGAGTGTGGGAGGTGTCTCTTCTTTAAAGGCTTTTGGATTAGCACCAGCTTTCTCTATATCTC
>JBHHVI010000036.1:0-19814 GCA_046754225.1 Thermodesulfobacteriota bacterium
GTTCTCAACCCTCCCAGACTCTGCTGGCGCCATCCTCCCCCTAAATCCCCCGCGATAAACAGGGCGTGAATAGTACTTGACACCCCCCGGATTATATGCGAATATGAGCCTAACTGAAGTTTCGGAAGTAATTGTTGACTGCGGCCGCAAAGACTTTCTCTTTGCGGCATTTTTCATGGCTGCCTCCGTAACGCTTCAAATACTAAAGAAGGAGGTATGTCACCATGACACAAGGAACTGTTAAGTGGTTCAACGATTCCAAGGGCTTCGGCTTCATCAGCAAGGAAGACGGTGAAGATGTTTTTGTTCACTACGCTGATATCCAGGGCGAAGGCTTCAAGACCCTCGCCGAAGGCCAGTCCGTAAGCTTTGACGTCGTAGACGGACCCAAGGGCCCCAAGGCCACAAATGTCGTAGGTCTCTAATCAAAAGAGAGTGACGCGATAAGGCGGGCTTAGATTTAAGCCCGCCTTTTTTATTGAAAATCCGCCGGCGCCCTGTCTATTATCCCCTCTCCCCTGATGCTTAAAACCTGATGCTTAAAAAGAAATCCCCTTGACCTCCTCCTGGTGGAGAGGTATATTTTGAACGAATTTTCTTTGCCCCGGCAAAAGAAAACAAAATCTTTTCAAGAGGGGAATTTCTCAAGGTCTCTACGTTTATCCTTAAAAACCGATTACCCGCAATGTTCCAGTAAACAGGAGAAGAAAGATGGCCCCGAAACGTCCCCTTAGAAGAAAATACCTGATTAAGCCCGGCTATCAATTAAAGATAGCCCTCACCCTCGCCATAGCCTTCATCCTCTATTCGATGGTGCTCGCCTTTATCCTCTTTTACCCCCTCTTTCAGGAACTCCACTCCTCGGTGAGCATGGAGGAACAAGCGCGCATATCGGAGATCGTGCTCTACCTCCACGCGAGACTCTGGCCCGCCGTATTTATAGTAGCCGTACTCGTGGGCGTACACGTAGTCCTTTCAACACACCGCCTCTTCGGCCCTATCTACAGGTTCGAGGTGACATTAAAGGATTTTTTGAAAGGCGATTTCTCGGGACGCATAAAACTGAGAAAGCATGACAACCTGAAGGAGATGGAGGGGCTCTTCAATGAAGTGGCGGCGTATCTGGAAAAGGGAAAATCCCGGGATAAAATCCTTCATGAATCGATAAAGGCACGGCTAACGGAGGCCTCGGAGATACTCGGCCGCGGGGATAAGGCCGCGGCCTTCGAGGCCCGCGCCGTACTCCTCGGAGTCGCCAGGGAGTTGGAGTCCCCGGAGTTCTGAAAAAAATCAAAGCTCCACCCTGACCCTGTAGGACACCGTTACCTCACCTCCCTTCGGCACAGCGACGTCGAACCTTATGGTAAAGGCGTCTGTCTTTTTATAGGGGTGGCTTGATGTGGTAATTTCCCAGGAGCCTGAAAGGGGCTCCACTATGCCCACCGTTATATCTTCTTTTTTATGGTTCCTTAAGGTTATCTCCCAGTCCGTCTCATATACCACTGAAGAGACGCGGCGGAATTCAGTCTGGACCCTCTCGGCCGTCACCTGAAGGGCGGCCCCGGCCTTGAGCCTTATCTCCTCGTCGGGAGGGGTGTGGACCAGACCGTCCTCTCCGAGGAACGCAAGGGCGCCGTCGGCCTCCTCCTTGTAAAGGCGCAGGGTGCCCGCCGGAAGCGGCGCCGAGCCTTTAGCCGAGCCCGGGTTCTTGAATTTTATATAGACGTTTACGGGCTCCCTCGGGCTTACCCGGCTGTATGGAGAGGTGAAGTATCTCGTCATGCCGCGAACAAGAAACTCCTTTTTTACCCTGACGGCCTTTCCCTTAATGAACGAAATCTGTTTCTTCTCCCTGTCCTTTATCGTTGTCCTGCGCTTAAGGTCATAGACGTAATATTCAAAAAGCGGTTTTTCCGTAAACCCGGCCCCATCGGAGGAGAGCGCCGCCTTCTCCATGTAGAGGCCCGGGCCGGGCCGCGCGCCTCTTCTATGGAGCTCACCCGCGGCGAGTTTCAGACGGGCGTTGTGAAAGGAGGTCCCGCTCCTGTTGTCGAGGGTAACCCAGCCGGAGAGTTCTCCGGCGTCGTCTTGTTTATTCAAGACCAGGACATAGTCGGCCTTCCAGCCTATATTTTCCGTAAGATAATTGACCTCAAGCTTATAGAGCCCCTCTTTGGTGTTTTTGTAAAGCCAGTCCACGGTGGGCCTTGTCACAAGCCCCCCGGGTATGGCGGGCAGTATCCTTATGCCGGGGTAATCGAGATATATCCTGCCGCCGATCTTATAGACCGGGCCGTTTACGTTACTGACGAGCAGCGCGTCAACCACCCTTCTCCTGTCGTTAAAGTCGTTACGCACTTCTATCTTTATGGTTTTGCCCACATATTTATCGAGGAGCCTTTCAGGGGTTATGAGGTCGTAGTTAAAGCTTTGCTCTAAAATTTTGAAGCCGCCCGAAGCACCGAGCAAATTGACGCGGATTGACTCGGGGATGAGCCTTGCGGGGACGTTACTGAAGACGAGCCTGCCCGTGCCCCTGGGAATCTTCACCCACCTTATATCCCTTATAAGGGCGAAGTTGTTGTTGTAAATCGTGGCATCTACGGAGACCCTCCCCCGCGCCGTACTCTTTACCGCCCCCCCGGCCTCAGCCCATGACACAAATAGAATGACGAAGATTAGCGCGGGAAAAACGCCCTTTAAAAAATTTTTAAGTGTCATAGCCTCCTCCTTCTATGAGCTGAAGCCCCTCGCGCCGGGTCAATACAAGAGCGGCTGTCCGCAGCCGGGCTCCAGGAGGTGAATTTCACATTTGAAATTAAAATTTCTCTTCTTTGTGCTATAATCTCCCCATAACCAACGCGAAGGACTCAATGGAAAAAACAAAACTCTGGTATATAAGCAGCAACAAAATTTTTTCAGGGCTCCCGGAAAAGGAGAGGGACCGCATGGCCCCAATGCTCAAGCCCGTGAACATCAAGAAAAAAAGTTTTATCTACAGCATGGGCGACAGCGCCGACGACCTCTACATACTGAAAGAGGGCCGCATTAAAATAACACGTATTACCGAGGATGGCAAAGAACTTACCTTCGACATACTCGAGCCCGGCGACATCTTCGGGGAGCTGGCCCTTGCCGGGGAAGAAGAGAGGGAAACGAGCGCAGAGGCCCTCGAAGACTCCTTTATATGTACCATTAATAGAAAAGATTTTGAAGGGTTTGTCGGTAAAAATCCCGCCCTCTCCCTGAGAATAACCAAGTGGATAGGCTCAAGACTCCGGAAAATAGAGAACCGCGTCGAGAATCTCATATTTCAGGACGTGAGAACAAGGATCCTCGCCCTCTTTATTGACCTTGGTGAAAAATACGGGAAAGACTCGCCGCGAGGAAGAAAAATAGACATAAAACTATCCCACCAGGAGATCGCGAACCTCGTGGGCGCCACCCGTGAGACAGTGACCCTCGAACTCAATAACCTCAAAAAGACGGGAGAAATCCTCACAGAGGGTAAAGAGTTCGTATTGCCTTCGAGACGCCCCCCCCGAAAGACCTGACCCTTTGTAAGCCCCCTTACATATTTAACTCTTCCAGACCTATATAATCTATATATGGTTAAGAGGAGCGGTGTCGACAAAACAGGCCGGACATGGAAGGCCGGGAAAACCCTGGGAACGTGTATCTTACTCAAAAAGGGGGAACGCTTTAATGGAAAAAAACACCCCCCGGCCTCTGATAAAGAAGATAACGCAGGGGAGGACAAAGCAGGGCCTTCAAAAAAATCAAAAAATGAGCAAAATAAAAGATAAAGGAGGGGATGGTCATGAAGAGACGAGTTAATTTCAGTGACCTGGCCCGAGCGGCCATCTCCGCCGTCTTTCTACTCGCCGGGGTAACTGCCTCATATGCCCTGGACTATCCCATCAGGATGCAGGGCACGAACCCCGCCTATCAGGTCGGAAACCATGACAGCCACAACCGTTTTTGCTATGACGGAAGCTGCAAACTCGATGGTTCGGGCAAGACAGAGCTCCGGTTAAACCCGGAAAAGAACACGGGAGAGACCGTGGCCACCTTTAAAGGGCCTGACGGCACGTGGAAGATTACTCAGAAAAGTTCAAGAAGATAGCCACCGACGTAAACCTCCACGGCGCCGGTGGGTGAACCTCGACCCCGTGCCCCACGACGTCACAAGCGGCACCGCCATTACAGGCAGAAAGGCCAGACAGGTAAAATAGACCAAATTCCCTGACGGCAGGTTCCACTCCGGGGCTTTCGGCAAGGATAAGAGCTTTGAGGCAACCTTCAGGGAAAAAGGTGAATTCACTTACTTCTGCAACATCCACCCCATAATGCGGGGTCTTGTTACCGTGAGGTAGGCCGGAATCTGAAATCCATGGTCGGCGCCGCCGATATGAATAAGAAGAAGAGAGAAGCCCCCTTTGTACAAAAAAAGGGGGCCTTTAACGCCCCCTCCCTCTTAACGAGAAAAACTTTTAATTAAAAAATCCTACATGGTCCAATCTTCTATCCAGCTCCTCTTGTCCTCATCTGACCACAGTTTCCAGTCGCCCCGGCGCATCGCCTTTCTAACGGCGTCCCTCTTCTCTCGATCGGTGCACTTTTTATAGATTATGAGCACCTGGTCCGGTTCAATGATATCCGGCACTTTAACCTTCGATACATTATATTTATAAAGCAGCGGCCACAGGAAGGGATCGCCGTAAACGTCCTTACTACTGGATATACCCCAGAGGGTGTCACCCTTCTTTACCACGTATACGCCTATCTCCCCGTTGGCCTCTGAATACGCCAGCAGGTCTTCCATCTTTAAAGCCCCCTTTGCGATATCCTCCTCTATCCTCTTTTTAAGGTTCAAAAAACGTTCCCGCAGTGTAGTCGCGGCAACCTTTTCTTCGCCCGACTTTTCTCTCAACGCTACGAGTTCCCTGTTAAGGTCATTAATCTCCGCCTCAAGACCCCTTCGCGTATCCTGCTCAGCGGTAAGGAGGCTCTCCAACTCCCTTACCTTCTCCCTGAGCCCCTCTATTTCCTTATTATCAACGCCGCCGCCCGCGTCTGTGTATTCCGTCAATTTCGCCTCAATGACCCTTTTGCCTTCCATCTCTTCGCGGAATTTCCGCTCAAGCTCCGCCAACTCACCTTTAATCTTTTCGGTCTCGGCCTCTGCGGAATTCTTCGCGGCCTCCACCCCGGCGATGCGCGCTTGAAGTTCCTCTCTCGCCTTAATCTCCTCGCGGAGCCTTTCCTCTGTCCTCTCCTTGGCCGCTAAAAGCTCGGTCATGGCGTTTTCACCGGAAAAGCTCGCGTCGGTGGCCTCCTTTAACCGTGCCTCAAGGACGCCCCTCGCCTCTTTCTCTTTCTGGAGCTGAGTCTCGATCTCAACCCTGGCATTTCTCAGCTCCTCAATGGCCTTGTCAGAGCCGCCCATTACAGTTTGCTCTTTTTTAAGTTTATCCTCGAGTTCCTTGTTCCTGGCATTCAACTCTCTAATCATAAACTGAGAGGCCTCGGCCTTCGCGAGGGCCTGCTCGGCGTTCTCTATCTTTGTCTCAAGTTCGGCGTTCCTGGTGTTAAGGGCCTCGATTGTGGAAGCGGATTCACTGCGACCGGCAAAAGTTATCTCCGAATCCTTTAATTTTGCAACAACCTCGCCTTTTTTACCGGCCAGGCTCTCGGCCTCACGGCGTGCGGCCTCTGAACGGGCGAGCTTTAACTCGGTGTTCTTCAAAAAGGCCTCAAGCTCGGCGTTACGCTCAATCATCTTCTGCGCGACATAACTTGCGGCCTTGCCCTGTAGATCTATAAGACCGGTCTCATTGAGTTTGGCCTCGAGCTCGGCATTCTTGGCAATCAACTCGCCGGCAATCTTCGCAGATGCCTCGGCCTCGGCCAGCGCCGATTTCTTCTCCACCAATTCTCTGTCAAGCTCCTCATTTCTAACGCCGAGCTCTTCGAGGCGGCCGCGTAAATTATCTAAAGACGCCCTTGCCCTTTCCTCTATCTTCTTCCTCTCGACGGTGGCCGTTGTCAGGTTTTCCTCGAGTTCGCTTATCCGGGCATTTAACCTTTCACTAAGCGCTTCATTTTCACCTGCTACGGCCTCAACACGGCTCTGGACGGTAGCCCTCTCCTCCTCAAGGGTGCTTCTTAAGACCTCTTCTCTATCCGCAGAGACCTTAAGGTCTTCCTCAAGCCGGGAGATCTTCTGTGTCTTGGTCTCGAGCTCCCTTTTGATACCTTCCTTTTCGTTGTTCAAAGCACTTATTTTATCCCTCAGTTCTGAAATGACACCTTCTTTCTCCAGAACCTTTTTCCTTACCATGTCCCTTGACTCTTCAAGCTGGGTTATCAGGGCGTCGTTGGCCGCGTCTCGCGCTTCGCCGGCGCCAGAGACCCCTTCCGACCCGCCTTCGCCAAATGAACCGCCGACAAGCCTGTCTCGAACATCCCTCAGCCTCTGCTCCAGAGCGGTACGTGCCTCCTGTTCCTCCAGAAGATGCTTTTCAACCTCCTGGCGTGCTTTTTCCTGTTCCTTCAAGGCCTTTTCAATCTCATCCTTGGCCTTTTTCAGCTCATCAAGCGTGGCCCTCAGCTCCTTATTCTTTTTAACCGCCTCCTCTGACCTGGCCCTCGTCAGCTCAGCCTGCGTCCAGGCGGCCTCGGCTTTTTTACGCGCTTCCACCTCCGTGCCCAGGCGTGTCTGCGCCTCCAGCCTCTTTTTCGCCTCCTCGACTGTGGCGAGCCTTGCCTCAAGTTCGGCAATCTCGAGTTTGGCCCTTTCCTCTATCTCCTTCCTTATCTTCTCGCGCTCGGCGTCGAGGTCAGTAATCTCGCCCCTTTCCGCGGCGATCTTCAGCTTCCTCTTTTCCATGGCCAGCGCGCGTTCGAGTTTCTTCTTCGCCCTCAACTCTTTCTGAAGTTTTTTCTCTAATCTTTCGAAGCGCCTTCCCTCTTCATCCAGGCGTCCTTTTAAAGAATTACTTGTAACTTCGAGCTGATTCCTCTCTTCCGTTGTCTCTACAACAGTCTCTTCGAGCAAGGCCTTCTCTTTGTCCCCCGCGAACCAGGAGAGAGCAAGTGAGAATAACAAAAAAACTCCTATTACGGCGCCAGCGCTACCCATAAATTTTATACCCTTTAACTTAAATAGATCCTGTTAAATCAGCCGATTGACTATTCTACTGACATTATTATAAGCGAAAAAATTAAAATAATCATAAAATTATTATTAAAAAAAAGAGGGGGCGCACCGGGCAATTTGAATAAAAAAACAGCAACAACGGAGCATGGATTGGCGTAAAGAACCTGAAAAAAGCCTTTTTCCCTGATTAAGGGGGCTTTATCCCTTGACTTCTTTTATGGTCATTTGATATTGATATATAAGCTTTTTCTTTTATAAACGGTTTCTTATCCGCTATTTTCTCTTAACTCAAGACGGGCGGAGCCATCTTTAAGCTTCCGCGAAAACAATAAGACCTTATCTTTAATAATTTTTTATACTCAACGGGCGCTATGAAACAAAGACGCCGTGACGAGGTTTTCCCGAAAATCGCGGGGGTTATTGTAGAGGGCATTAAAAAACCCGCAATTAAAAAAGCGGTTAAAGACGGCGCCGACGCCTTCGAGTTAAGAATAGACACCTTCAGCGACAGAAATATAGAGGCGCTCGTAAAGGGTGTCGAGAGTATTAAAGGGGAGAGCCGTACCCTGCATATTCCTCTTATTGTTACGGTGAGGTCGAAGCGCGAAGGCGGCCGGTTTTCCTTAAGCGACAATAAAAGGGAGGAGATATTCAGGGCGCTCCTGCCTTACGCGGATTATATCGACATAGAGCTGAGTTCAGCGGCAAGGTTCGCCGGCCTTGTCAGGACGGCGAAGAGAAAAAAAAAGAGGGTTATCCTCTCATACCATAATTTCAATTCCACACCTCCCGGGGCAAGGCTTAAGGGTCTTATTAAAAAGGGCAGGGAGCGGGGCGGCGACATCGTCAAGATAGCGACCACGGCAAACTCCACGGGGGACCTTAAGAGGCTCGCGGGGGCGCTGGTGGAGCACAAAAGATTAATAGTGGTGGCCATGGGCAGGTTCGGAAAACCTTCCAGGGTCTTTTTCCCTCTCCTCGGTTCCCTGTTGACATACGGCTCGATAACGGAAAAATCAGCCCCGGGCCAGCTTCCCGTAAAGACCATAAAAAGAGAATTCGGTCTTTACGGTTTCTAATCAAAAAATCTCAAGGAGGAAAAACATGGCGGTAAGGGTTGCCATAAACGGTTTCGGCAGAATAGGAAGGAATGTGCTCAGGGCTTCGCTTGGGGATAAGGATATTGATTTTGTCGCCATAAACGATATCACGGACCCAAAGACCCTTACCCATCTTTTGAAATACGACTCGGTGCTGGGGATGATAAAGGGCGAGGTCAGCGCCGGAGAAAACGCCATCGTGGTGAACGGCAAAGAGATAAAGGTGCTGGCTGAGAGGGACCCGGGGGCCCTGCCCTGGAAAGAGCTCGCCATAGACATAGTGCTCGAGTGCACAGGCCTCTTCACGGCCCGCGAAAAGGCGGGGCTCCATTTAAAGGCCGGGGCGAAGAAGGTCATCATCTCCGCGCCGGCAAAGGAAGAGGACATCACCATCTGCGTGGGCGTGAATCACGAGAACTACGACCCGGGAAAAGATTCCATAATCTCCAACGCCTCGTGCACCACAAACTGCCTCGCCCCTGTAGCCAAGATCCTCGACGATAAGTTCGGCATTGTAAAGGGTCTTATGACAACGGTGCACTCCTATACGAACGACCAGAAGATACTGGATCTACCTCACAAGGACCTTAGAAGAGCGCGGGCCGCATGCCTTTCCATAATACCCACCACAACGGGCGCCGCAAAAGCCGTGGCGCTTGTGCTCCCGGGGCTAAAGGGCAAACTGGACGGGCTGGCCGTCAGGGTTCCGGTACCCGTAGTCTCCCTTGTGGACCTTGTGGCGGAAGTCAAAAAGGAGACTACCGCCGAAGAGGTGAACGCCGCCTTCAAGGAGGCCGCCGGGGGCGCGCTCTCAGGGGTGCTCGGGTACTGCGAGGAGCCGTGCGTCTCCATTGATTTCAAGGAGAACCCCAACTCTTCCATAGTGGACGCCCCATCCACCAAGGTAATCGGGGCCAACATGGTGAAGGTCCTGTCCTGGTATGACAACGAATGGGGTTTTTCCTGCAGGATGAGAGACCTCATCAGGTTTATCGCATCAAAGGGTTTTTGAAGGCGGCTGCGGATTTCAGGCTTTTTTTTATTATGCATGAACGTCTGTGAAAATCCATTAACGGATTTTTGACTAACGGTCTGCGGGGCCCGTTCCAAAGGGCCGAGGAGGTGCCATTTGTATCAGGGGCTCAAGTACATTGACGAGATCGACATAAGGGACAAAAGGGTCTTTATAAGGGCCGATTTTAATGTCCCCCTCGACGAACATTCCAATATCACCGACGACACTCGCATAAGGAGCGTGCTTGCCACCATAAACTACGCCCTTGACGAAAAAGCGCGGGTGATACTCGCCTCCCACCTCGGAAGACCAAAGGGCAAGAGGGTATTGGGGATGAGCCTCGCCCCCGTGGCGAAGAGGCTCACGAGGCTCCTCGATAAAGACGTCGTCCTCGCCCCCGACTGCATCGGTACGGAGACAAAGAACCTCATTGACAGGATGAAATCAGGGGATATAGTCCTCCTTGAAAATTTGAGATTCCACCCCGAGGAGGAGAAGAACGACGAGGAGTTCGGCAGGGAGCTCGCCTCCTTCGCCGATGTCTATATAAACGACGCCTTTGCCATGGCCCACAGGGCCCACGCCTCCAACGTCGCCATAACGAAATTTGTAAAGGAGTACGGCGCCGGCTTTCTAATGAAGCAGGAGATATCCTACTTTTCAAAGGCCATGGATAATCCCGTGCGTCCCCTTGTGGCCATAATAGGCGGCAAAAAGATATCCGACAAGATCGGCGTCCTTTCCGCGCTATGCGATCGCGTGGATAAACTTGTAATCGGCGGCGGAATGGCCCTCACCTTTCGCAAGGCCCAGGGCCACGAGGTGGGCAAATCCTTTGCCGAGGATAACGCCATGGAAGAGGCCAGGGAAATCTTGAAAAAAGCCGGGGAAAAGAAGCTGAAACTCTATCTCCCCGTGGACTTCGTCGTCGCCACCGAACTTAGCCAGTCGAGCGAGACAAAGGTCGTCACCTACCAGGAAATACCAAAGGACTGGATGGCCCTTGACATCGGCCCCGCCACGGTGACGCTCTTCTCCGAAGTCCTCCAGAACGCGAAGACCATTTTGTGGAACGGCCCCATGGGGGTATTTGAGATAGACGCCTTCAGCCGCGGCACCTTCGCCCTTGTCTCAAGCGTGGCCAACAGCTTCGCCCTTACCATAGTCGGAGGCGGCGATACGGATGTGGCCATACACCGGGCGGGCGAGTACGCCAAGATAAGTTACATATCCACGGGCGGAGGGGCCTTTCTTGAAATATTAAAAGGCAAGGAACTGCCCGGGATAGCCGCGCTTTGCAGAGGCACAGCGGGCCGGAAGGCCGCCGCTTCCTGAAACCCAACTCCGGGCGGAGAGACCGCTTTTTTTATTATAAAGCCCGCCAGGGGGCCTTGTATCTTTAATGATTTTTCATCCAGCCGACCCTGGAAAAGGATATTAAACCGCAAAAAAACCGGAGGCCGCGGAAGTGCTTAAACCCCTTATAGCCGGCAATTGGAAGATGAACACCACTGTCAACGAAGGCGCGGACCTCGTGTTGAAGCTCCGTGAGCTTATAAAAGGCGTTTCCGCCGTGGAGGTCGTCATAGCGCCCCCCTTTACGTCACTGCGCCATATCGAGTACCTCATAGCGGACAGCCCCATAAGGCTGTCGGGCCAGGACCTCTTCTGGGAGAAGAGCGGCGCCTATACAGGCGAGGTCTCGGCTGAAATGCTTAAAGACGTGGGGTGCGCCTACGTCATCACGGGCCACTCCGAGCGGCGGAAATATTTTCATGAGACGGACACGGTGGTGGGGGAAAAAGTAATCGCCGCACTGAGGGCCGGCTTAAGGCCCATCGTCTGCGTGGGTGAGACCCTCGAAGAGAGGGAGGGCGGGTTGACCATCGAGAGGGTTAAATCACAGGTAAAAGGCGCCCTCGAAAAAGTCGTGGGAGGCGCGGCAAAGGATATCACCCTTGCCTACGAGCCCATATGGGCCATAGGCACGGGCAAAAACGCCACGCCCGAAGAAGCGGAGGAGGTGCATAACGCCCTCCGGGAACTCCTCTATGAGATATTTGACACGGAATCGGCGAAGCAGATGAGGATAATATACGGGGGGAGCGTCAAAGCGGAGAACATCGACAACCTCATGGCTCAGCCCAATATAGACGGAGCCCTCGTGGGAGGGGCGAGCCTCAAGGCCGAGGACTTCGCCAGGATCGTAAAATTCCGCCACCCATGATATGGGCCTCTCTCCCCCCTATATGCCCCCCTCCCTATACCCATCATACCCAAAGGATCGAAGAAAGACCGTTAAAAGACCTTTAATGAAAAATTTTCAAAAAGGCGCTCTTTCCCCTTGCTTTTTTCCGCTAAAAAAGTAAAATAATTATTTCTTGTTCAGAAGGTTGTTTTTACCGTGGGATTTAACGTCCCGGAACCCTTTATCCTTTTTAATCCATAATGAACATGTTTACAGCCGTTATAGTGATACACGTCATCGCGAGCTTTGTGCTTGTCGCCACCGTCCTTCTTCAGACGGGAAAGGGCGCGAGCATCGGGGCCACCTTCGGCGGAGCTGGGAGCCAGACGCTCTTCGGCAGCGCCGGACCCGCCACCTTTCTGGCGAAGATTACCATAGCATGCGCCGTAATATTTATGGCCACATCCATGTACCTCACGTTGACATCGGGCAGGAAGGGGGCGACATCCATAATGTCTGAAACCCCCGCCGTTACAGGGACCAAAGAAAAGGCCCCCGAGGCGGTCAAGCCCGGAGCCGCTGAAAAGCCCGTCAAAAAGGCCTTAAAGCCCGCGCCCGTTGAAAAGGAAAAGGCAAAGGCGCAAGAGAAGGCGTTAAAGCCGGCGCCTGTTGTGAAGGAGACAACACCTGCTAAGCAGCCGGTCAAGGCCAAAGAGACTTCGACTACGGAAAAAAAGAAGTAACCGGAAAAGATTATCAACCCCGTAAGAGAAAAAACGCCGAAGTGGTGGAACAGGTAGACACGCCATCTTGAGGGGGTGGTGGGGAGACCCGTGGGGGTTCGAATCCCCCCTTCGGCACCATGACTTTTCCAAAAAATCAAGGGGCTGTCTTCTCAGATAGCCCCTTTTTTGCGTCCATCCGGGCCGATTCTGGTGGTGGGCTTCGGCTCCACCGGCAATTTTTTTATCTCTTCGCGGGCCGATGAGGGGTGTCCACAAACAAGACCCTGCCCGTCTCCGCCTCAAGTGCGGCCTCAAGCTCGGTAAGACGCCTTTCATACTTTATGCGCAGGAGCTCCGTTAAGAGGACTTTTTCCGTGCTCCTGTAATACTCTATAAGTTTTTTTCCGCCGCCCCTCGAAGCCTTTCTTGACCTTCCGGCCTTTCTTTTTAATCCCGCCAGGTCCTTATCAACACGTGATAAGTCGGCGGCGGTCCGTTTGAGATGACCGAGGATGACGGGAATTAGATCTTTTGTCTCCTCGAGCCTCTCATTATATACCTCAAGCAGCTCCCGGCCCGTTGCCTTCTCCACCTTTGACTGCCCGTAATTTTTCTTAAAAAAGGGGAAATCAATGCTTACACCCGCTGCCGCAAGGAGCTTGACATAAACCATCAGGCTCCCCGGCACTGTACTCTCAATCTCGGGAAACCGTGAAAGTATCGCTCCCTGCAAAGCGGCGTCCTCGTTTTTGGCGCCGGTTTTCAGGGCGAGTAGATCCAGGCGTTTCGTGTCCATGCCCTTTAACAGGGTCTTGAGCTTGGGGAGCCTCTTCGGGCGAAGGGCGGAATTATCCTGTTTTAGCGGCAAGACGACTGAGGACGGAATGCCGGTTATATGGCTCAGGTTGACCCTGTACATATTAAGCTCATTATTCGCCCCCTCCAACTTCAATTTCGTCCCTTTGAAAGCGGCCCTCGCCTCTATCAACTCTTTGTGCCTTTTTTTCCCTCGGCCGTACTTCTTAAGCGCCTTGAAGAGGCCTTTATATACGTTCTTAAGGCGCCTGAGGGTACCGGCCCGTTTCCGGGCAATATTATGAAGGGAAAAATAAAGACGCGCCGCGGTAAAGACCTGCCACTCCTGCCAGGCCGTATCAAGCTCTATTGAGGCGCCTTCAGCCGCAGCGGAAGCGCCGCCCGCCGATTCGGCGATGAGGGCCATAGTGCTCCTTCCAAGGCCGGAAGTTTCAGAGGTCTTAGCGCCGAAGCCGCCAGCCCGGGCGCTCTTAAGGCTGTAAGCGAGTTTAAAACCAGGTACTATGCCCCCCTCGATAACTTGAGGACGCCTGACGCCCTTGCCCTCCCGTAGGAGCCGGAGATTGGAATTCATGATGACGGCCAGTAGCGCCGTCTCCATGGAGTCGAGGCCGTCTCTGTCGTCAAAGTTGATTGGTTTTAAGGCCGGGCGTATGGGCATCTTTACCCGGATATGCACCTTATCCACATAAGGTTTTTCCGGCTGAAACTCTTTCTCACCCGGCAGCGGCGATATGAGATGCGCCGGGACGGAAACGGCCGCCACAAGGGATAAAAGAAAAAAGAGGATACAAAAAAGTATTGAGATGGGTGGGGTTTTCATTCGCGTTCCAGGGGGGACGCCTTCCAGTTTAAAGCATCACCTTATATAGGCCTCTGTCACGTATCTTCGCATCATCCTGTGGGTATTGAAATAATAGGCGATCTTGCCGATGGCGTTCTCCATCATGCTTACCCAGAGGTCCCTGTTGTTGTAATAAACGGGGATTATCTCTTTTTCAAGTTTGGTGTACAGGTCTTCAACGTCCGAGGCGCCATCTGAGACGGCGGACTCCGACGGTCCCGGGCCGATGGACCATCCCGTCTTTCCCTCGATATGCCCTTCTATCCACCAGCCGTCGAGCACGCTGAAATTCAACACGCCGTTATGGGAGGCCTTCATCCCGCTCGTCCCTGAGGCCTCTCTCGGCCTCATGGGGGTATTAAGCCATACGTCAACTCCGGAGACCATTTTTTTCGCGAGAGCGATATTATAATTTTCGAGAAAGACGACCTTTATGGAGCCTTTCAGTTCCTTCATCTTCTTAAATATCTCCTCGATTATCGCCTTGCCGCCGCCGTCGCTGGGATGGGACTTGCCGGCGTAGATTATCTGCAGCCTCCCTTCCCCTATCCTCTTGAGCCTTTCCACATCGCTAAAGAGCATATTGGCCCTCTTATAAGCCGTAGCCCTCCTGGCGAAGCCGATGGTGAGCGTGTCCGGGTCCATGCCGGCGCCGGTCTTCTCGTTGACATAATCTATCAATTCTCTCTTCGCCTCCATATGGGCGTCCCAGAGTTCGCCGGAGGGGACCTTGTCGACCCTTACGAAAAGCTCCGGCTCGTTGGCCCATCCGGGAAGGTATCGGTCATAGAGCCTCGCGAAACTCTTAGACGTCCAGGTGTGGGAATGGACCCCGTTGGTTATGGCGTTTATCTCGTAACCGGGAAAAAGGTCCCTCGAAACCTCGCCGTGCTTTTTGGCCACCCCGTTGATATAGTTGCTGAGGTTCATGGCGAGAAGCGTCATGTTGAGGTTGTCTTTTCCGGCGAGCCCCTTCAAGATGTCAAGGGGCAACCTCTCGCCCAAAACACTCTTTACCAGGTCATAGGAGAAGCGGTCGTGGCCGGCCTCCACGGGGGTATGGGTCGTAAAGACGCAGAGGTCTTTTACTCGCTCAACGTCCCAGACCTCTTTTTCGTCCCATACGGACTCTATGTCCCTTTTGAACCTCCTTAAAAGTTCGACTGTAAGGAAGGCGGCGTGCCCCTCGTTCATATGATATTTTTTTATCCTGAACCCTATGGCCCTCAGCATCAAAACCCCTCCGATACCGAGAATAATCTCCTGGCACAACCTGTAACGCTCGTCTCCTCCGTAAAGACAATCCGTCAGCCCCCTGTCGCGCTCGTCGTTTTCCGGAAGGTTCGTATCGAGATAAAATATCGGTACTTTCCAGCCCGTAACGGGGCAGCCGACCTTATAAAACCAGGCCCTTATCGCCACGTCTCTTCCCTCTATCCGCACAAGGACTTTTTGTGGATGGAGCTGTAATTTTTCTTCAAGACCCCACTCGTCGGGCTCTTCGGTCTGCCGGCCTTCAGAGTCAAGGTGTTGGACAAAAAACCCCTTCCTCGACGCGAGCGTTACCGCGACCATGGGCAGATTGAGCTCGGCGGCGCTCTTTAATGTATCCCCGGCGAGGATGCCGAGCCCTCCTGAAAAGGTGCGTATCTCGTCAGTCAGCCCGATCTCCATTGAGAAATAGGCTATCTGAGGGTCTTCGGCCACCCGTTTCAATTCTTCCATAAAAAAACCTCCCTCTTAATCCTGATGAGAATTTATTATTATACACTTTACGGAACGTTATTCAAGCATTGCGCGCCTCCGGCTTAATGTTTTTAAGAGGTAGCTGTGACCTAAGGCAATTTGATGCAAAATCGAAGTATGCTATAATTTTTTGGCGTGTGGGTTTTTAAGCGCCCGCTTGGCGCTTTTACAAGCCTGAATTTGCTTAATAATTTTACCGGGGCTGAAAAACAATCTCTATGCTCGAAGGAATCAATAAAAAGATTACCGGAAAAACCTGCGGCGTCTTTTTGATAATCCTTTTCGCCGTATCCGTTCAATCATGCTCCCTCAACCGGCAGGGCGCCGGGCCGGCGGCCCAATTACCGGCAAGTGGCTGCGGCGGCGTGGAAGACCTTGGTCCGGAAGGCTGTTTCGACGCGGCCTTTCAGGCACGGCTCCTCGGCAAAACTCATGAGTCACAAGACAAATTAAAATGGCTTGAGGAAACTCGCCCCGGTTCGCTCTGGTCCAAAAGGGCCGCTTTCCTTCTGGGCATGGACGCCCTTGAATCGAATGACCCCGGAGCGGCGCGTTATTTCGAAGACGCCTCGGGGCTTGCCGGTATGGAGGACTATGTACAACTCCACCTTGCCCGCGCCTACAGAAAGGGCGGGAGGCTTGAGCCAGCCCTTGAGACCTACAACTCCCTTATAGAAAAAAATCCGGAATCTCTTACCATGCCGTCTGCCGTTTTTGAAAGGGCCCTGACCCTTGAGGAGTACGGTAGAAGAGCCGAAGCGCTCGCGGCGCTCAATGCCTTTATCTCGGCTTATCCTGAGAACCCGCTTATCCCTGAAGCGCTCTTTAAGACCGCGACAATCTATCTTGAAACAAATGGGCGGGAAGAGGCGCTCAAGAAATTGCGGGAGATTCTCGTAAGGTACCCCGGCGGGGAAAAGGCGGCGGAGGCTCTGAGGATTTTTGAAGGGTTAAAGGAGGACGGTGGAGAGGCTCAGGGGTTTTCCGCCGATGAAAGGCTTGCGAGGGGAAAGGCCTTTTTCATCTCATCGCAATTCAAGGCGGCCTCGAGAGAATTTTTACTGGTAATGGAACAGGGCGGGGCGGAACATATCGACGGCGCCTATCTCCCCTATATCAGGACGCTCTTCAGGCTCCGTAAGTACGGGGATGCCGAAAAGGCCCTTAAAGAGTTTCTCGGCAGAGATAAAAACGATTTAAGTGATCAAAAAAAGGCGCTTTTTCTCCTTGCCACGGCCGCGCTGAGACAGGACAAGGTTGAGCTTTTTTTAAGGTCCTCGGGCGCCCTTTTAAAGAGATTTCCAAAAAGCGCGGCGGCGGCGAGGACGCTCCTTTTAAAGGGGAGGTTTTACGAGAGGCGGGCGGAACCTGACAACGCCTTCAGGGAGTACGGAAAAGTGCTCAGCCGCTTTAAAAATACCGGTAGCGGCGCTGAGGCGCTCTGGAGGGTAGGCTGGATGGAGTACAACCTTAAGAGATTCGGGGAATCTCACAAGACCTTCAGCTCTTGGCGCGCCAGACCATTTATCGGCGGCGCGCGCGCGAAGTTTATCTACTGGGACGCCAGAAGCCTTGAGAATACCGGGCGTATGGACGAGGCGGCCGCGGAGTATGAAAAGGTATGCGCCGGGGGCTTCGGCTATTACTGCATGAGGGCACGGGAACGTCTCGGCCTTTTAATGCCAGATACATACGGGGGGAAAATTGATATTACAGCGGTCGCGGATGAGACGGAACCTTCAGAAGCTTATGCTCTCGATATCGACTACGGGGCTTCTCCTGAACTCTTTAAAGACCGCCACTACCTCGCGGCCAGGGAACTTTTAACGCTGGGGCTTACCGAGGAGGCGGCCCGGGAATTCAGACTTTTTGAACAAACACAAACTCCCGACAGAAAGGCGCTCTTTGATATTATGAGGCTCTTTTACAGGGCCGGAGACTTCCACCACGCCATCAACATCTATGGGCGTTACTTTACCATTTTAAACGGAAAGGCGGAGGGTATCAGGGCCGAACTCCTCCGGATATCCTTTCCCATGAAGGTAGTGGAGTATATAAAAGAGAAAGGGCTTTCAGGCGCCGTGGACCCCCTCCTCGTAGCCGCGGTCATCAGGGAGGAGAGCACCTTTAACCCCGGCGACGTATCGAGGACCGGGGCAATCGGCCTTATGCAGATAATGCCCGATACAGCCCGGTTCATCGCCATGAAATCAGGGGTCGAATACCGGGCGGCCTCGGAATTGACGGAGCCGGATACCAATATAAGGCTCGGCTCATGGTACCTCGCCTACCTTTTACGTAAATTCAACGATGACGTCGTAATGACCATAGCCGGGTACAACGCGGGCCCAAAGGCGGTCAAGAGATGGGTCTCCGAGCTTTCAGCCACCCCTGATGAGTTCATAGAATCCATCCCCTACCCTGAGACGAGGAACTATACAAAAAAAGTGCTTAAAAGCTACACCATCTTCAAGTTGCTCGCCGGAGCCGGCTCCGGCGAAGGTGAAGAGGTTTCCTCGTCAGAAAGTGTCATCTATGTGGACGCGGAGAGTAAGGAGACGCAACAGATGAGGATTGACTAACCCCCGCCCTTAACGGCCCTGAAGAAAACCCTCCCTTATCAAACTCACAAAAGCGTAGGCCAACACGTCCTTTCTTAAAAAACCTCCATAGGCTTTAAATCCACGCTGTCCGTGTTATAATCTCCGTACTGAACCGCCCCCTTACCGGCGTCAAGACCACTTAAGGCCCCTTAAGGCCCATGGAAAACGAACTTACCTTCATACTCTTTATATATCTGATTATAAGCGCATTTGACTATACGCTCGCTTATATGAACGTCAGGTCTTTAAAGAGGGCCCCCGCCGTTCTCCCCGATGAATTCGAGAATACGGCCGACCGGGATTTTCCCGCGAGGGCCCGGAGATATTTCCTTGAAAATTTTAGATTCGCCGTCACGGACTCCCTCTTTTATAAGGCGCTCCTTGTTTTATTCCTCTTTACCGGGGTCTTTAACGCGTACAACTCGTGGATCGAATCAACGGACCTGTCATTTATCGTAAAGGGGCTCCTCTTTTTCCTTATCCTCTTTTGCGTAAAGTTTTTCCTTGAGATGCCCATGAGTTTTTACCGCACCTTCAAGATAGAAAACAGCTTTGGTTTCAACGCCTCGACAAGGGGCCTCTGGGCCCGCGACCTGGTGAAATCATTTTTAATATCAACGGCCATTATCGCCGCCCTTGTGCTTGCCGTCCTCTACATAGTGGAAAAGAGCCCCGGCCTCTGGTGGTTCTGGATATGGCTCTTCGCCGCGTTTTTCAGCATCTTCATCATATATGTCTCGCCTTATATAATAGAGCCGCTCTTCAACAGGTTCACGCCCCTTGAAGACGCGGCCCTTTCCGATGGGCTTAAAAACCTCGCCGCGAGGGCCGGCATTGAAGTGACAAAGGTCTTCAAGATGGACGCGTCAAGGAGGACGCGGCACACGAACGCTTATTTCACGGGCATGGGAAGGACAAAACGGATAGTCCTCTACGACACCCTATTACGGGGATTAAACAGGGCGGAGGTCCTCGCAATCGTCTCCCACGAGGCGGGCCACTGGAAGAAAAAACATATCCTCAAGCAGATTATCCTCTCAGGGGCCGTCTCCCTAATTGTCCTCTATATTTCCTTCAGGCTTTTCAGGTCATCTTTACTGACGGGGATATTCAACATAGACGCCCCCGGGTTTTTCAGTAACGCCGTAATAATGGGGTTTTTACTCTCCATGGCGGCCTTCCCGGCGCGCGTGCTTTTCAATTATATTTCAAGAAAAAGGGAGCGGGAGGCGGACCAGTTCGCGAGCCGCCTTACGGGAGACCGTGGGGCCATGATAAGCTCACTTGTAAAACTCTCCGTCGATAACCTCTCAAACCTCCACCCCCACCCCCTTTACGTCTTTTTCAATTACTCACACCCTCCGGTGCTTGAGAGGATCAAGTACATAAGAGACAGCTGAATCCATATTAAGGGGCCTGTTTCCGGAGCAAAAAGGGGAAAAAACATGGCAATAATAGGGACGGCAAAATGGGCGCCCCCGCCTCATACACCCCCGGACTTTCAGGGCGTGAAAAAACTTGACAAGGTAGACTCTTTAAATTAACGTAAATAATTATCTTAAACGCCCAGGTAGCTCAGTCGGTAGAGCAGAGGACTGAAAATCCTCGTGTCGGC
>JBHHVI010000037.1:0-19281 GCA_046754225.1 Thermodesulfobacteriota bacterium
CATGAACATACCTTTCAACAAACCGTACACGACGGGCCGTGAGTTCGAATATATATCCGAGGCCATCAACATGAGCCATCTCTCCGGTGACGGGATGTTTACAAAGAGATGTCATAAATGGTTGGAGGAAAGGGCGGGGTGCAGGCGGGCGTTTCTAACCCATTCATGCACCGCGGCCCTGGAGATGGCGGCCATACTCGCAGGCATAGGGCCCGGCGATGAGGTCATCATGCCGTCCTATACATTCGTCTCCACCGCTAACGCCTTTGTGATGCGCGGGGGCGTGCCCGTCTTTATCGATATCCGCGCTGACACGCTCAATATGGACGAGACGGCTATAGAGGCGGCTATTACGCCGCGCACAAAGGCCATAGTCCCCGTGCATTACGGGGGCGTGGCCTCTGAGATGGACGCCATAATGGAGATTGCTGAGAGGCGCGGCCTGCTGGTCATAGAGGACGCGGCGCAGGGCATCATGTGCGAATACAGGGGCCGTCCACTGGGGTCAATAGGGCATATGGCGGCCTACAGCTTCCACGAGACGAAAAACGTAATATCCGGAGAAGGAGGCGCGCTCCTCGTAAATGACGAACGTTTCATGGAGCGTGCCGACATAATAAGGGAGAAAGGGACTAACAGGACAAAATTCTTCCGCGGCGAGGTGGATAAATACACATGGGTGGACATAGGTTCCTCATACCTGCCAAGCGATATCCTCGCCGCCTTCCTCTGGGCGCAGCTCCAGGAGGCGGACAAGATAACCGATAAACGCCTGGAGGTGTGGCAATGGTATCATCATGAACTTTCGGGGATGGAAGGCAGGGGGTGGCTCCGCCGTCCCGTTATTCCCGAAGCCTGCCGGCACAACGCCCATATGTATTACATCCTTTTAAAGGATTTTAAAATAAGGTCCGCCCTCTTAAGAGACCTGAACTCCGCCGGCATAGGCGCGGTATTCCATTACATACCGCTCCATTCGTCTCCCGCCGGGCTCAGATACGGAAGGGCCTCCGGGAAGCTGCCCGTGACAGAGGTTGTGAGTGACGGGGTGCTGAGGCTGCCGCTCTGGGTCGGGCTGGATAAAAAAAGCGTCTCTTTCGTCGCTTCGAGGATCAAGGCGTTTTTTAAAAATCACTCATAAACTCCGTTAAGGAAAACGAAGGACTTGCCTGAGCTGACGGCCGAAAACCGTTGACACCAATATCGTCTGGTGATAGAAGGTCTAATTATAGAATCCCGACCATGACAGACTAATCTTGACAAAAAATACCGGTTAACTCATGGAGACCCCCGCCAAAGGTGGACTGCGTTTCAAAAAAATCCTCATCATCTTTCTCTCCCTTTCAGCCCTCATTGTCGCCGTCATTATTCTCTCTACGCTGCTCTTTATAAGGAGCCGGTCCTTTACGCCCTTTGTTGAAAAGACCCTTACAAGAAGTCTTGGTCAAGTTGTTGAGATCAATTCCATATCCCTTGAGGGCTGGCATGTAATCACTGTAAAAGGGCTGGCCATAAAGGAAGATGGCTCCACCCTCGCCACCATAGAGAGGACCGAGGTAGTCCTCAGCCTATCCGGCCTTCTCGGAGGCCGGATAGATAAGGTCTCCATAAAAAGCCCTGTGCTTTTTTTAAAACCCCCTGCGGCCCGCGGCCCGGTGAAGGGGGGAGGCCGGGGCGCGCCGCCCGTCTTTTTTAAAAATATCACGATAGAGGACGGGACGGTCACGGTAAGTACCGGCAGGGAAAAGAAAATCACTCTCGGCCCCGTAAACCTCTCCCTCGACGCCGTCTCTAAAAGAAAGGCCGAGCTTACCGGCGGCGTATTTCTACCGGCCTTCGGTTCAAGGGTCGCCCTGCGGGCCGGACTCGACATGGAGAGGCTCGCCGTTGACCACGGGCGCGTGGATATTTCCAGCATCGAACTAAAAAACCTCTCGGCGGGCAACTTTAGCCTCTTTAAGGGTTCGGGGATAACGGGCTCTTTAAAGGCCGGCCTTGATATCAGAAAAAAAGGGGACGGTCTGGAAGCGGAGCTTGAAATTGAATTCAAGGACTTAAGCGCAGGCCTGTATAAAGATAAAGACCACGGAACAAAACCTATGCAGAAGGCCTCCGGGGTTCTGAGGGCCTTGTTTGAAATGCCCGGAGATTTCCATGGAATAGACGCGACCCTGACGCTTCGTGCCGTTACAGCGCCGTCGGGAAAGGTTACACGACATAAGGCCGTGATAAAGGGGGCATATACCTTTAAAGGGGGGCGGCTGAAGATTAAAGAGGCCTCTCTCACTTCTCCCGGCCTCGGCCACCTTGGTCTGGAAGGTGATTTTAGCGGGATTGCTTCTCGTGACCCGTCCATTAAACTTAGCTTTAAGGCCAGAGACATTTCCCTGGCGGGACTCGCAAGGACGGTTCTAAAACCTCTGTCCATCGGCCCGGCTGGAATGGAATACGGCGGCGTTTTAAAAGGCTCGGCTACGGCGGCAGGTTCCTTTTCAAAGGGGATAAGATGGCAATCGAATTTTATAGCGAAGGGACTTTTAGTCAACTCAGGGCTTTCCGGCGTAAACCTTAAAAAGAAGCCGCTCACCTTAAGCGCAAGCGGCGGTTATAACCGCGATGGAGATATTTTAAATATAAAATCCTTTAAGGCGGGTATTAAAGGGGTCGGCCCCCTTATGGGCGGCGGGTCTTTAAAGAAAATCTCAACGGGGAAGCCTCAAATGGATTTGAGGATCAAGGGAAAGGATATCCCAATAGGCGCGGCCCCCGGGGTTTTGACCGGCAGGGCGGCTCAAATGCTTAAGGGGATGTATTTAAAAGGGCGCATGGGCCTTGGTCTTACGATAAAAGGGCCTCTTTCCTCTCCTCTCGTCAGGGGCGCCTTGAGCGTGGAGGGTGAACGGATTAAGAGCGGGATTGTGGATATAAAAAACTTTTTATTACGCGCCCCTCATATGGGCTATAAGGACTCGACTCTCGGAATCAAAAAGATTATCGTGAAGGCTGAAAGCGCCGGAGTTAAAAGAGGCGGCGTGAAAGTTTACGGCGCGCGAGATATTCTTTTAAGGGGCGGCCTTGCTGGTAATCTCAAAAAACGTCTCTTCAGCGCGAAAGGTTTTTTATTTCAAACGGAAGATATAAAAGAAGTGGCCGGAGAGGTCTCGCTGGACCTCAATGGCCCGGTAAAGGCGCACGGCGAGGTCGGCCTTACGGGCCTCGATATTGAAAAGATCTGGCCTCTTGCGACAAAGTATCTGCTGAAGGGAGGCGGCCTTGAAGCAACAGGGAAACTCGAAGTCCACTCAACACTGGACGCGGCCTTTACAGGAAAAAAAGCCGGCCTTGTGAAAGGCACAGTCGATTTAGGCATAAAGGGCGGCGGGTTTTCCACTCCCGACGGTATGGCCGCGGGAGATGGGTTGAATCTTTTGGCGTCTGGAAATTTTTCAGTTACCCTGCCGGAGCTCTCGGCGAGGTTCAACATCAACGCCGGGGCGAAGGATTTTGAGCTCCTCGCTGGAAATTTTTACGGCGACTTCACAAAAACCCCCGTAAGCCTTTCTCTAAAAGGGGACTACTCCCGCGCCGATAATTCCGTAAAGATAGACCGCTCTGAAATTCGCATGAAAGAGGTGGGAGCAGTCCTTATAAAGGGGAAAATATCCAACCCAGGAGCCTTGCCAGAATTCGATGCCCGCATCTCCATAAAAAGACTATCCAACAAAAAAATATTCGACCTCTTCATCCGGGACACATTCCAGGAAAGCTTCCCCCTACTCTCAGGGCTCGTCGTTGACGGGATCACGTCCATGAATATTTCCGCTAAAGGAAACCCTGGGGGGTTTAACGCTGAGGGCCGGCTTAGTCTAAGAGATATGAACGTAGGGGGTACGGACGAAGACGAGGAGGGGCCGTCCGTCCTGGGATTGAACCTCTACCTGCCTGTTGACATATCTTACCCCGAGGCCGTCCCGGCCGGCCTTGACAAGAATAAAAAAACCGGCTCCTTGAATATAAAAAAGATATCCTGGGGGGCGGTAAATTTTCACGACCTTGAAGCAAAGCCTTCCATCCGGCGAAACTCCCTTATCTTTAAGGACGATCTGCTCCTTTCCATATTCGGCGGCAACCTCAGGCTCGGAAATTTATTGTATAAAAATCTACTGAGCCCGGAGAGGAGATTAAGCCTCTCCATCGGGGTGGATAATATCGACCTCAAGGAAGCGAGTACTGCCCTCGCCATCCCCGCCTTCAACGGAAGACTGTCAGGCACAATCCCGGAGGCTGCCCTTACAAAGGGCAGTCTCCGGACAGAAGGCGCGATAACGCTAAACCTTTTCGGCGGTGAGATGCGGATAAAGGAGATAGCCGCCGAAAATATTTTAAGCCCGGCGGCGTCCTTTAAATCCACGGTGGAGCTAAAGGATATAGACATGGGAAAAGTTACCGCGACCTTCGAGTTCGGCCATATAACAGGCATACTTCAGGGTTACGTAAGAGACCTCGAAATAGTAAACGGCCAGCCCGAGGCTTTCGTTATAAAGATGGAGACCGTTAAGAGGCGCGGCGTAAGCCAGAGGATAAGCACCAGCGCCCTTGAAAAGATTTCGATCCTTGGAACGGGCGGCGGCGCCTCGGTACTTAACAGGGGCATATACCGTCTCTTTAAGGAGTACAGGTATGAAAAGATGGGGTTCAAGGGCCGGCTGAAAAACGACAAATTTCTCCTCATCGGGATTGAGACAGAGGGCGATAAGGGGTATATTATCAAGGGCGGGTTTCTCCCCCCCAGGGTCGATGTCATAAGTTACACCCAGAACATATCCTTCAAGGAGCTGGTGGAGCGCCTTAAGAGGATCAATATCATAGGAGGCGGGGGGGGCGGGGGAGACGGGGCGCCGGCGGGGGTTGAATGATTTTGTTATAGCACTTGAATTTCCCGCCTTTTTTGTATTTACTGTACTGTACAGAGCGGCTCTTATCAGGAGCGAGATTTTAACAACAGGGGGTTATGGCCATGAGACATAGAGTAGACATGAGACATAGAGTAAAAAAGGTCGCCTTCTTTATTCCGCTTATTTTCGCTGTCATCTCGTGTGTGACTATAAACGTCTATTTCCCGGCGGCGGCCGTGGAAAAGGCCGCCGACAAGATAGTGGACGAAGTCTGGGGGGGAGAGGATAAGAAGCCGGATAAGAAAAAGGAGGACGGAAAAGAGGGGCTTCTTCGAGGCCGTATCGTTTTGGCGGGCCTTACCATAGGCTTGCCTGAGGCCGTAGCGCAGGAAGCGGACATAAACGTAACCACACCCGGCATCAGGGCCATAAAGGGCTCCATACAACAAAGGGCCGCGTCCATAAAACCGTACCTCGACAGCGGCAATGTGGGTATAACGGGCGACGGCCTCCTTAAAATCCGCTCCACCGCTGGACTTAACCTGAAAGACAAGGCGCGCCTGAGCCGTCTCATAAAATCCGAGAACAGAGACAGAGAGGCCCTTTATAAAGAGATAGCGAAAGCGAACAACATAGGCGCCGATAAAATCCCCGCAATCAAAAAACTCTTCGCAAAGAGCTGGATCAAGAACGCTAAAAAGGGGTGGTGGATACAGGGGGACGGCGGAAGCTGGAGCCAGAAAGAATGAACCCCCGGGGGTATGGGCGCGCCTTTTTATGGCCGGATGAAGGAATAAGGCTCAATCCCTGCCCTTTTTGCCCCCCTGCGGGATGAGGGTTTTTAAGGAGCCTCTTTTATCGCCTGGTGTGAGTCAGGTAACATATCAAAAATCTCTTTTTGTTTAAATTATGCGAAAGGGGAGCCGCTGCGCCGAGACCGGCTTTCCCCGGTCATAAGAGACCCCTTAAGGGTACATGAAAACCACGGCTTCTACCGCCGCCAAGCAAATGCAACCTTTAAAAAAAGGTATTATGGTTATGAGAAAATCCCTGATCTTTATTATCGCGGCTCTCTTTATATGGATATGGGCTCCCTCTGCCCACGCGGGACCGTGGAGCATCGTTGGACCGAGGGCGCTCGGCATGGGGGGGGCGGGTGTGGCCGTGGCGAACGACGCTACGGCGAGCTACTGGAACCCCGCGGCCTACGGGTTTTTTCATTCCGGGACCAAAGACAGTTACGGTGAGAGGGACTTGAGCGCAGCGGCGAGCCTGGGCCTCGGCACAGAGATACACGAGGATATAGGAGATGAGATAAATAAGCTTCTGGCCTTTGACTATAACCTCCTGAACACGGGCCAGCTCTCAGCGGAGAGGGTCTCGGAATTCCTCCAGATTATAAACGACTTGAAGGGTTTTGACGAAAACTCCAACAGGGCGGCGACCATCATTGCCGACGCCGCCTTTGCCGTTCAATACGGGCACCTCGGTGTCGGGGGTTATATCCTCGGCGGCCTTTCCGCAAAAGGCAACCTCGACCTCGTGAATATCGTCCCCATAAATACGGGTATTACGGGGGTGGACCTCATAACTCAACTCTCAACGGGGGCCAACTTCAACAGCGGCGCCCCAATTCCGGCGGGCGACTTCTTTTTTACTTCCGCTGAAAAGCAAAACCTCGTAAACTCCATATCGGCCACAAGCGGCTGGTCCACCACCACGGCCACGGACTTCGTGCAGGCCATGGACTTCGGACTCTCTCAGGCGCAGGCGAGCGGCATAGCCGTACCCGCCGACATCACAACCGACATAACGGGCCTCGCCCAGATAGCGAGCGACGCCGTGACGGGCGGTTCATTCGCTGACAACACGTCGAGGCTCCTTTTCAAGGGTATCGGACTCCTCGAAGTGCCCCTGACCTACGGCGTCGGCATAACAAAGAACCTCGCCGTGGGCGGCAACGTAAAATTCATGCGGGCGCGCGTCTATAACACTTCAGTGCAGGTCTTCAACACCAACCTTGTGGACGCCTTTGAGACGGCTAAAAACGATTACGAGGACAGCGAGAACTTCGGGGTGGACATCGGGGTGCTCTACCGCCGCGGCGACGCCTTCAGGTTCGGCATAGTGGGCAGAAACCTCAACAACCCGGAGTTCGACATGAGGATGCTCCTGCCCGACGATAAGGACCATCTGACGGAGGAGAGCCAGGTGAGGGCGGGCATCGCAGTTAAACCTTTGAGCTTTCTA
This sequence comes from Thermodesulfobacteriota bacterium, assembly GCA_046754225.1. Classification (GTDB taxonomy): domain Bacteria; phylum Desulfobacterota; class GWC2-55-46; order GWC2-55-46; family JADFVP01; genus BTQV01. The sequence continues at coordinate 7,146 of JBHHVI010000037.1, forward strand.
ACCCTTGCCCTTGACGCGGACATTACAAAGAACGACACCACCATATCTTCAAGTTACAAGTCACAGAACGTGGGGGGAGGCCTTGAGTTAAACCTCTTCAAGGTGTTGAATCTCAGGGCGGGCGCGTACAAAAACATCGCTGAATCTGACATAGGCTTCGTCTATACGGCGGGGCTCGGAGTAAACCTCTTCCTCATAAACTTCGATATCGGCGCCGCAGTGGCGAGCGAGTCGACCTCCATAGACAGTAACGACATACCCAAGGAGGCCCGCGTAGAGGCGGCCTTTTCCATGCTCTTTTAAGAAAAGCCGGAGTAAAAAAAGGGCCGGCCCTGCCGCAAAGCCGCGCCAGTCAAGCCCCAATCCTATAAAACACTCAAAGAGCCCCTTTCCCCGCCCTTTTCAGAGGCATGGAAACCTGCTCAGCCCCTTCGCGGAACCGTGAAAGAGAGCTAACCGGTTGCAAACCTCCCCGCCTATATAATATACTGGTTGAATAAACGTCGGAAAAATCCTTTTTCTCCCCTGGAGGAGCGGTGAACGCCATGGCTCGTATGAAAATTTTTCGCGTTATCTCGGTAGCCTTTCTCGCCCTGGGACTCATGGACCTCTCCAGCGCCCGCGCCGAAGAGAAGAGCGGGGCCGAGGCGGTCATTAAAGAACTGAACGAGACCCTCATCCATGTCATGATAAACGCCGAGCGGCTCGGCTACAAGGGGCGCTACGAGGTCCTGGACCCCGTTATACGAAAGGACTTCGACCTGCCCTTTATAGCGAGATTTACCGTGGGAAGGTACTGGCGCGGGCTCGACGCCAAAGACCGGGCCGGCATTGTGGAGAGGTTCAGCGCCCTTAGCGTTTCCACTTACGCCTCGCGCTTCAACAAATTCTCAGGCGAGAATTTCGTAATCAGGTCCTCAAAGGCCGCCAGGCGCGGACGCGTCCTTGTGAGGACCCGCCTTGTAAAGTCGAGCGGAGACTTTATACCCATGGATTACGTCCTGCACAAGAGGTATGGCAGGTGGTCCATAATCAACGTCATTGTCGAAGGTGTGAGCGACCTCTCCCTCAAGCGGGCCCAGTACACATCAATCATAAAGAACGACGGCGTAAAGACCCTCATGGCGAAGTTTAACGAGAAGATCGAGAACCACGCCAGAGGAAAGTCCGAATAACGGTTCTTTTTGACCCCCCCCGAGCGCTTCGGCTATCCCTTTGAAATCCACTTAAAAAAACCCTGCCAGGAGATTCAAATGGGTGGCCCTTGCCGACGACCTCTATCCCCGCCCCTTGGCCTTATCCTTCTCCCCGTGGGGCAGTAACACGGGGAGGACCCCGAGGGTGCAGATTACCGTCAGGATTATGCCTATGGTCAGGAGCACCCCCATGCTCGACATCCCCCTGTGTCTCGAAAAGGCGAGCCCTCCGAAACTTACGATGGTCGTCACGGCGCTGTAAAAGACCGCCCTCGTGGTGCTCGTCCTGAAGAGGCTGCCCTCGTGGGGGGGCGCGGTGCGGTAACGGTGGACGATGTGTATGCCGTTATCCACGCCTATGCCGAGAAAGAGGGGCAGGGCTATCACGTTGGCGAAGTTAAAGGGTATGCCGAGGAGCACGGTGGCGGCCCCGGTTAGGACCCCCGCGAAGAGTATTGGCAGGAGCACGAAGATGGTGTCCGTCAACCTCCTTAAGAGCACGAGGAGTATAACGGTTATTAATATGAGGGCGTAAACAAAGGCCTGTTTAAAGGCGCTCACCACGGCCCTGCCGGATTCAAGGATTACCACAGGCAGGCCCGTGGCGTCGGGCTCCACGGTCCGCACCTCCCGGACAAAGCGCTTGAGCCTGGCGGGGTCGGATATATTTTCGCCGGGGAATACCTTTATCATGTAAAGGCCTTCCGGGGAGACCCAGCGCCGAGCGAGGTCGCCCGGGAGGTCTTTAAAAGTAACGGGGGCCGCGTCCAGTGAGGCCCTCAGGACCCTGAGCCTCTCGGGAAGAGCCGCCAGAAGGCTCTCCTCAAGGCCGTTGACGGCCGCCTCAGAGGCGGCGATGCCGCTCCCTTCGAGCCGCCCCGTAAAACGCTTGATCTCCTCGATAAGACGTCTGCCCGAAGCGGCCTCTTGCCTGTCGGCGCTCTTAACAAAGGTCTCGACCCCCTCGCGAAGGCTCTCAAGAGCTCTGATTTTTTCGGAAAGGCCCTGCTTTTTTTTCACACCCTCGTATTCAAGTTCCGGGCCGAGAAGGAGCGACATCTCCTCTATGATATCAAGCTTTTCTTCCTGATTGCCGGGGATAAAATCATAGATAGTCACGGCCTTGTCCACGAGGCCGAGCTTCTTCAAGCGCGCGGCCGACTCTTTTAAGGGCGCCCCCGCCGGCTTCAGCACGTTGATGGTGAGGGGCGAGGAATCGCTCTCCTCCATAAGTTCGTTAAAGGTCGACACAGACTCCATCGTCGAATCCCTCAGGTTCATGGGGTTGTTGTCGAAGCGCACCCCCCTCAAGAGGAAGAGGCCCACCAGGCCCGCCACGGGCAGAACTATAAATAATGCGCGGCGGTACCGTCCCGACATCCCTATAAGGACCTCTGGAAGCCTTACCCGCCTTACCTTAGGCTTCGTTGTTTCCGGCGATAGCGGCATGAGGGTTATAAGGGCCGGAAGAAGCGTCAGGCTGACGATAAGGCTTATGAATATCCCGGTGCCCGAAATAATTCCCAACTCCGATACGCCGGAATAGGCCGTGGGTATGAAAGAGTAAAAACCCACCGAGGTCGTAATGGTGCAGAGCACAAGAGAGGCGCCAACGTCCCCCGCCGCCTTCTTCAGGGCCGCGGCGTGGCTACGCCCCTCTGCGACGAGTTCCCTGTAACGGAGGCTCAGGTGTATGGCGTAATCGACCCCTAACCCTATATAGAGGACGGCAAAGGCCATGGATATGAGGTTCAGGTTCCCTACGGCAAAGGCGGCGAAGGCGGCGGTGCCTATAATGCCCGAAAAAAGCGCTATTATCGACGCTAAGAGCAGACGTACGGAACGGAGCGCAACATAAAGGATGGCGCAAACCGCTATGAAGGCAAGGAGACCGGCCACGCCTGCGCCCCGGCTCACGCTCTTCATCTCTTCGTTTGCCAGAGCCACGGAGCCGGTCATCCGCACTCTCACCCCGTTGTAGGGGAATAGCCCCAATTCCTCTGCGAGGGCACGCACCCTGGACATCGCCGCCGCCCCCTGAAAGAGCTCAGTGAAGTCAAGGCGCGGTTGCACTACTATGAAGCGGCGCCGCTCCGAAGGCTTGCTCCTGCGCCCGAGCATTAGCTCCTGCCATGACAACCGGTAAAAGCGGTTTTCCGTCGCGGCTGAAAGGGCGTCCGCGAACCTGTCGAAGACAGGCGCGAGTTCAAACCTCTCACCCCCCCCGACCTCTTCCATGGCGCTTTCGAGCATGGAGGTGAACCCCACAATGCTCTGGTCCTCTATGAGCCTGCCGAGGAAGGGCTGGACAGCGGCAAGGTTGTCTGCGAGGTCCTCGAGCTTTGCCGTGTCGAGGTAAAGAAGCCCATTACGCTCGAAAAAAGAGGAGCCGCCGGGCAGATAGACGCTTTTAAAGAGACGGTCATCCTCTCTTAAGCGCTCTGCGAGACGCCGGCGCGCCGAGTCGGCGAGGTCGGGCGATGCGCCGTCAATCACTATGACTATTTCACCGAAGAATTGTGGGAATTTTTCCTTGTACGACAGGTAGTTCCGGCGCCAATCGAGGCTGGCCGAGATCATTGACGATGTGTCCGTATTTATACCGAGGTGATGGATTGAGTAATAGAAGAGAAACCCTGTGACGACGACGAAAAAGAGGACCACAAAGAGCGCCCACCGCCGTGCGGTCTCCACCCACCATGAGACCCCCCGTCCGATGAGCCCCTCTCTTCTTTCATCTTCCATCAGGATATCCCCCACGCGGTTAATCCTGCTTCAGTCCAACCCTTGAGGGCGTCTTCTCTGAGCCCCTCTCATGTTGAGTTTTTCAAGTCACTGTGATATCTTTTCCGCGGATGTTCGCTTTGAACCTTCAGCCTTTATTCTTTATAATTCCCCACAGTATCTACGCTTTTTAACCTGCGCCGTAACAAAAAAATCTCAGGCTACAGCGGCGTTTTTACTGAACATAATATTGCATCACCGGATGCAAAAATACAAGCGCCGAATTTTAAAAAACAATCCCCGGGTCATTAAAGATGGATAAGTCTGGCGGCGTAAAGAAAAAAAAGAGGCTCTCCGGAGTAACCACGGCTGTCATAGCGGCGGCGGGGCTGGGAAGCCGCCTCGGCGGCGGCGAAAAACTTCCCAAACCGCTCAAATCCGTGGCGGGCGTGCCTCTTATCGCGAGGGTCATGACCTCTGCCGCCAGGGCCGGCATAAGACGTTTCGTAGTCGTAATCGGGTTCAATGCCGAACTGATGCGTAAAACGCTGCCCGGCCTTGTGCCGGAGGGCTCTGAACTCCGGCTCGTAGAAAACCAGCGCTTCAGGGAGCCAAACGGCGTAAGCCTGCTCTTGGCGGCCCGGAGTATCGAGGAGCCTTTCGCCCTCTTGATGTCGGACCATATCTTTTCCCACGACAGGCTCTCCCTTGCCATTGAACACTTCAAGGAGAGCGGCAGACCTCTTATCGCGGTTGACGCGAAAGAAGGGTTTGACGGGGATATGGAGGACGCCACCCTCGTTTCCGTAAAGGACGGGCAGGTGAGGAAGATAGGCAAAGACCTCCTGGAATATGACGCCGTGGATACGGGCCTCTTCGTACTATGGCCGGATACCATAGCGGAGGCGCTTGAGACGGCCGGCCCCGGAGCGTCCATCTCCGCCGGCATGCAGGTGCTGGCCGACAGGGGAGCACTCGACGCGTTTTACCCTAAAAGGGGTTTCTGGCAGGACGTTGACACAGGGGAGGACGTTAGAGCTGCGGAAAAAAAACTTTACGCCTCACTGACGAAACCCGCCGACGGTTTTATGGCAAGCCGCGTTAACCGCCGTATAAGCCTCTTTTTCAGCACCCGCCTCTGGCGCTGTGGGGTAACGCCCAACATGGTCACTTCCTTTACCCTAATACTGGGTTTTCTTGCCGGGGCCGCCTTCGCTGAGGGGAGCGGGCCGGGCTGGGGGCTTCTCGGGGCAGCGCTCTTCCAGCTCCACTCCGTCATTGACGGTGTTGATGGAGAACTGGCAAGGCTGCTACAAAAGGAAAGCACCTTCGGCTTCTGGTTCGACGTCACCGTTGACAACATCACCCACGTATTTGTCTTCGGCGGCATAGCACTGGGCCAGCGGGCCTCCCATGAGCCCGGCCCCTGGGTCGTCCTCGGCATACTGGCCGCATTGGGCGTGGCCGCGAGTTTTGTCGTTATGTCCCCTCTTTTAAAACCGGGGCGCCCATCCACGGGTGGCGAAAAGAGCGGCCTTAAAAAGTTTGTCGAGAAGATTACGAGCAGGGATTTTTCATACCTGCTCTTTCCTCTGGCCATAGCCGGCTGGCTCGGAATATTTTTATGGATAGCGACGATAGGTACATGGATCTACACCATACTGGTCATTGTGCTCCGGAGGAGGACCCCGGGAAAAGAGGCCGCCTTAAATTCCTTTTAGTCCCGGCAGGTCTTATCCTCGCCGTCTGGCTCATATGGCGGCTCGGGCCGGGGCGGGTGTGGAGCGAGCTTTCCGGCGGCTGGTGGCCGGCCTTCGCCGGTGTTGTCGGGGCCTATATCCTCCAGCAGGGACTCGGGACCCTGGCCCTCTGGCTCCTCGGCACAAGACCCTCGGCTTCGGGATGGAGGTCCACCTCCTTTTTCCGTCTGGCGAGGGTGCGTTACGTGGGCGAGGTCTTGAACTACTCCATGCCGACGGGGGGAGTGGGCGGAGAGCCTTATAAACTCCTTGCCCTCAGCAGGTCCGAGGGCACGAACCCCGCCTTCAGGGCCTTAGCAGCGGCCAAGTTCCTCCACGTGGCCGCAGTAGGCCCCTTTGCCGCCGCGGTCTTTTTCAGCGCCGCCGCCAAGGGCATGGGAGGCGGCCAGTGGCACACTTCGCTGATTTACACGGCCGCGATACTGCTCGTTGTAACAATAGCTCTCTGGAGCATCGTACTTTGGAGTTTCGTGGGGCGTCTTCTCATCGGGGGCTACTTCCGCATAAGGTTCAGGGTGCCGAAAAAACTCCGTGGACTCAGGATGTTCCTCCACATAGACATAGCGGCCGCAAAAGAGATAAAGCGGGCGCCTCTTCGCACAACCCTTGCATACGCCTGCTACCTGGGCATGTGGTTCGCGGCCTCCCTTGAGTGGCTCGCAATAGCCCGGATCCTCGGTCCAGGCGCCGATGGGCTCACCCTTACGGGCGCGGGTATGTTCGAGTGCGCCACTATAATCGTAGCCGCAGCCGTGCCCGTACCGGCGGGCATGGGCACGCAGGAGGCCGGAAAGGCGGCCGTAGCCGCAATGCTCGGCCTGGGTCCCCATGCGGGCGTGGCAATGAGCCTTATAAGGAGGGGCAGGGAAATCCTCATGGTCATCGCGGGCGTCCTCCTCGGCCTCTTTGAGTGGGGCCGCAGAGAACGCTGACTCCCTCGCAGACCGCTCCGTGCCGGCCCCTGAGCCTTGACAGCCCCTGAAGGGGGTGCTATTTTTAATTAATCCCGTATATTTCCGTCCATATCCATTTAACGCAGTCCTCCGGGGTCAGGCCGCCCCGGCGAAGCGCGCTTGATACGACAAGAGATGAAGATCCACATCATTCAGCCGACCCACTTTGCGGAGCCCCACAGCCGCAAACTCTTCAAGGTAAAAAAACTTAACCTGATGCCGCTGACCCTCGCCTACCTCGCGGCCCTTATGCCCGTGGGGAGCGAGGTGACGCTTACAGATGAAAGGACACAGGAGCTTGACCTGAAGAGGCCCTTTGACCTTGTGCTAATAACGGTCTGGACCCTTAACTCGCTACGCGCCTACGAGATAGCCCGTGAGTACAGGAAAAAGGGTATACCCGTGGTTCTTGGGGGGCCGCACTGCTACTTTTACAGCGACGAGGCCGCAGGAGAGGCCGACGCAGTGGCCGTGGGGGAGGGAGAGGTGGTTCTACCTGAGATAATCGCCGACCTCGAAAAGAAAGACCTTAAAAAGTTTTACAGGGCCGGCGCCTTCCATGACCTTAAGGGGCTGCCTCTGCCGCGCCGCGACCTGCTGGACCCGTCGACCTTCACGCGCTTCCACACCGTGGCGGTGCAGACGAGCCGGGGCTGCCCCTTCTCCTGCGAATTCTGCGCCGAGCGTTTCTATCTGGGGATGAAATACAGGATGCGCCCCGTTAAGGAAGTTATTGAAGAGATACGCTCCACGGGATGCAGGCGTATCTTCTTCGCCGACAGCACCTTCTCGGGCAACAGGGCAAGGACCATGGAGCTCATGGAGGAGCTTGTGGATCTTAAAATCCGCTGGTCGGCCCTCTGGACCGCCAACCGTGTCCTTGACAGGGAATTTATGATTTTGGCCAGAAAGAGCGGACTCCTCCATGTTAACCTGGGTATCGAAAGCATAAAGCAGGAGACCCTTGACGGCATGAACAAAAAGACCTCAAAGGCCGCAACCCTTGAGGAGGTGATAAAGGCGCTCCGCGAACTCGACATCAGCTTCTCCTTTAACCTCATCTTCGGATGGGACACGGACAGGCCAGAGGATTTTATTGCCACTCTCAAATTTCTTCAGAGGAACAGGGTGCACGTGGCCTTTTTCAACTCCTTCTGCCCCTATAAAGGCACCCCCATATACGAACGTTACCTCTCGCAGGGGCGTATCCTGGACCCGGAAAGCCTCAACCGCTGGCCGGGTATAACGGCAAGGGTTCGGCCCAGGAATTTTTCGCCAGAAGACCTCGCGGCGGGGATAAGGATGATGTACCGTGAATTCTACTCCTGGCCCTCGATCCTCAAAAGGCTCCCGCCGCCCACCTCGGCGGCGTCCATTACCTCCTGGGTAATGAACCTTTCGCAGAGGAAGATGGCCGCCACCAACGCCACGAACTTCGACAACTACTGACGCGCTCCGGCGGCCGGCCAATCTAAAAGAGCGGCCTTAAACCATTTCATCCCCATTGGAAAACTCACCGCAGTCTGGCTTTGCACCGCAACACAGCCTGTGATAAAATCTTATATATTCAATTATTCAGCACCCTATCCGGAGGGGATGTTTCCTTGAAGACCGATCATATAAAAAGGGGGGATAATATACTAAGGTCTGAGGAGGGCCGTGGTTGAGGCTATGACCACTCTTGTGACAGGCGCTACGGGGTTTATAGGCTCGGCGGTCGTCAGGAGGTTGATAAAAGACGGGTACCGTGTGCGCGCGCTCGTGCGTCCCGGGAGCGACAGAAGGAATATAGAAGGGCTTCAGGTGGAGGTCGTAACAGGAGACCTTATGGACGAGGCCTCCATTGAGCGCGCCATGAGGGGGTGCGACTCTCTTTTTCACGTCGCCGCCGACTACCGCCTCTGGGTCCCGGACCCGAAGGTCATGTATGACATAAACGTAACGGGCACGCGTAATATCATGCGCGCGGCCCTGGCCGCCGGGCTAAAGAGGGTCGTCTACACAAGCAGCGTGGCCACCATCGGGCTTAAAGGCAGGGGAGAGGTCTCCAACGAATCGACGCCGTCAAAACTCGGTGATATGGTGGGACACTACAAGCGCTCCAAGTTTCTCGCCGAGGAGGCTGTTATCCGCCTTATAGAAGACGAGGGCCTTCCAGCCGTAATCGTCAACCCGAGTACCCCGGTGGGCCCCCGCGACATCAAGCCGACACCTACGGGGCGGCTCATTGTAAACGCAGTATCCGGCAAGATGCCGGCCTATGTCAAGACCGGCCTCAACATCGTCCATGTCGACGACGTGGCCGAGGGGCATATCCTCGCCAAGCGGCGGGGCAGGACGGGTGAACGCTACATCCTCGGCGCCAGGAACATGTTGCTCTCGGAGATACTCGGAGAACTCGCCTCCATCGCCGAGAGGCTTCCGCCGAGGATACGGCTGCCCCATACGCTCGTTCTCTCTCTCGCCTGCCTTTCAGAGGCATGGGCAAGGCTTTCGCGCGGGGGTGAGCCCATGGTCACCCTCGACGGCGCGCGGATGAGCAAAAAACTCATGTTCTTTTCCTCGGAAAAGGCCAAAAGGGAACTGGGCTATAAACCCCGCCCCGTAAAAGAGGCGCTCAGCGAGGCTGTTTACTGGTTCAGGGAAAATGAATACTATTAGCCCTATTGGCGGTCCCGGTTAAGATAAGGCAAGGAAGCGATGGAACTTTTACTGGCAAACCCGCGGGGTTTCTGCGCGGGCGTCGAGCGGGCCGTGCGCACCGTTGAAAGGGCGCTTGAGCTCTATGGAGCGCCGATCTACGTGCGCCACGAAATAGTCCATAACCGCCACGTTGTGCAGGAACTGAGGGAAAAGGGTGTTATCTTCGTAGAGGAGCTCGATGAGGTGCCCGACGGCACCGTCGTCATTTTCAGCGCCCACGGGGTGTCAAAGAAAGTATCAGAAGAGGGCCGGGGCCGTACACTCCTCGTTATCGACGCCACCTGCCCGCTCGTGACAAAGGTACACATGGAGGCGCACCGAAACGCCCTGGAGGGACGCGAGCAGATCCTGATCGGCCACGCCGGCCACCCCGAGGTGGAAGGCACGATGGGGCAGGTAGATGGGGGGATGCACCTCGTATCATCAACGGGGGACGTGGAGTGCATTGACGTAAAAAACAACAGGACTGTCGCCTTTGTCACCCAGACAACGCTCAGCATGGACGACATGGAGGATATAGTGTCGGCGCTAAAGAAGCGCTTTCCAGGGATACGCGGCCCCATGAAGGAAAATATCTGCTATGCCACCCAGAACCGCCAGAACGCCGTAAAGGCTATTATAAAAGAAGTGGACCTGCTTCTTGTTGTGGGCGCGAGCAACAGTTCCAACTCAACCCGCCTGAGGGAACTGGGTGAGAGGTTCGGCGTACCGTCCTATCTCGTCAGCTCAGCCGATGATATCCTGCCGGAATGGATAAAGGACGCGGGGAGCATAGGCGTCACTGCCGGGGCCTCGGCGCCAGAACACCTTGTGCGGGAACTGCTTGCGCGTTTACGGAAAATCGCCGGCACGTTGGAAATAAAAGAGATAGACTCAATTGACGAGAACATAAAGTTCAGCCTGCCTGTCTGAGCCCCTCGGCCTTTAAGGGAAGAGGGGCTGGAAGGAGTTTTTTTATTATGGGCATACCGCTTATCCAGAAAGTGAGTGTGGGAAAATATATAATGAGAAGGCGCAGGCGCGCCGGCTCCCGCTTCCCCCTCGTCCTCATGCTGGAGCCGCTTTTTCAATGCAACCTCTCCTGCGCCGGGTGCGGTAAGATAGACTATCCCGAGGAGATATTGAGACAGAGGTTAAGCGTGGACGAGTGCCTCGGAGCGGCCAGTGAATGCGGCGCGCCGATAGTCTCCATCCCCGGCGGCGAACCCCTCATGCACCCTGAAATCCACGAGATAGCGGGGGGGCTGACGGCGCAAAAAAAGTTCGTCTATCTCTGCACCAACGCCCTTCTATTTAAACGGCAGATGGACATCTTCGAGCCCACACCCTACCTTACCTTCAGCATACACCTCGACGGCATGAGAGAGCGTCATGACAGCCTTGTAGGCCGTGAGGGGGTCTTCGACAACGCCGTTGAGGCGATAGCCCTCGCTAAAAAGAAGGGCTTCCGCGTCACCACAAATACGACCATCTACGCCGGACAGACCCTTACTGAGTCGGTGCGGCTCCTGGATTTCATAAACGGACTGGGGGTGGAGGGGATGACCATATCCCCGGCCTTCAACTACGGTAACGCCAGGGAGAAGAAAAACTTTCTGGAACGCGGGGAGACAAAGGCCCTTTTCTGCAACCTTCTCTACGAGGGGAAAAAGAGGGGCTGGAAGTTCAACCACTCCAGCCTCTTTCTCGACTTCCTTGCGGGCAATCAAAACTACAGGTGCACGCCCTGGGGCAACCCGACACGTAACATCTTCGGCTGGCAGAGACCCTGCTACCTGCTTGACGAAGGGTACGCAAAGACCTTCAGGGAGCTGATGGAAGAGACGGAGTGGGAGAGGTACGGCTTTGACAGAAACCCGAAGTGCGCGGACTGCATGGTGCACTGCGGATACGAGCCCACGGCGGTCATGGATACGGCGGCCCACCCCCTTAAGGCCCTAATCGTCAAGATGCGCGGCGTGAAAAAGAAAAGATGTTACGGGCACCCGGTATTGCCCGACAGTCCGCCTCCAAGTACGACTTGAAACATACCCCGAGAGACTAACCATTCAGGCACGGGCGAGATAAAGACGGCGGACTCAAGAGGCCCGCCGTAAAAGCAGGGGCCTCTTTTGTAAAAAACTTTTTATTTCACCGGGACGAATGAAGAGGTTATCCCGTGTTTAACCAGCGCCCCCCATCCCGCCTCCAGCGCTGAAAGGCCGCTCTTAAACCCGGTTCTCAAGCCGAGCATCTCCTGGACCATGGACGGTCTGCGTAAAATGTTATTCATGAGGGTACGGGACCTTACCCCTCCTTCCTCGTCGAGGCAGTCATATATGTCCCGTGATACGGACCGGCCCGCCTCGTCGGATACGGCACGCATAGCAAAAAAGGGGACCCCCGCTTTGGCGGCTGCTCTGGCGACGGCCGCGCTCTCCATATCCACGGCGAGGGCGCCGCTCCTCATGTAAAGGTCTTCTTTCTCCCCGGCCGAGAGGGTCGGCCTGGCCGTGGTGATTACGGCGCCGGAGAGTACCTGCAGGGAAGACCCCTTGAGGGTCTCGCAGGCCGATTTTACAACCGCTCCGTCTGCTCGCCATATTGCCCCGGTTTCTTCCCCTATAACCTTTTCGGCTATTACGATATCTCCGGGCTTGACATCCGGGGACAACCCTCCCGCAATACCAATGCTCAAGAGCGCGTCTGCCCCTGAACCGATAAGCCACCGTGCGGCGGATCGGGCCTTTTCAGCACCAACGCCGGAGAGTACTGCGAAGAGATCGTCTCCGCCCCCGAGCCCCACGCTCCTTACTTTCCT
>JBHHVI010000038.1:0-19167 GCA_046754225.1 Thermodesulfobacteriota bacterium
TACCCGGGTTCAACTATATCAGATTGGGGAGGCGGTTTCAACCTTGCCGGGCCGGCAGGGCGCACATGAAAAATATTCAAATAAGGGTACCCTTATTTCCTCCCCCCTGTAAGGGGCTTGCCTTATTTCCTCCCCCCTTCGTAAGAGGGGACCCCTTATTAATCCCCCCCACCTCAAAAAAAAGGCAAGGGATTCTGAGGGCGTCCTTTATAAGTCGGGGGCGCTAATCCCTCGGCACCGCAAGCATCCTGTCGAGGGCTTTTTTGGCCTTTACCCTTATTTCTTCCGGAACGGTAACGATATTTTTCATCCCCTTGAGGCTCTCCACCACATCCTCGAGGGTGGTGAGTTTCATGTTGGGGCATATGAGCCCCTGTGAGGGGAGGATGAATTTTTTGTCCGGGTTATCCTTTTTGAGCCTGTAGAGTATCCCCATCTCCGTGCCGATGATAATCGAGCGCGCCTCTGTCTCACGGGCGTACTTATACATCCCCGACGTTGAGCAGACGTGGTCGGCGGCATCGACGACCTCGGGCCTGCACTCGGGGTGGCAGACGAAGACGCTCCCCGGGTTTTCCTCCCTCGCCTTCCTTACGTCTTCGAGGGTGAGCCTTTCGTGGGTGGGGCAGAACCCTTCCCACCACTCCATCTTTTTTCGCGCCTTCAGGGATACGTAGTGGGAGAGGTTCTTGTCCGGTATCATGTAAACGCTCTCGGCCTGAACGGACTCGACGACCCTTACGGCGTTGGCCGAGGTGCAGCATATATCTGAGAGGGCCTTTACATCGGCGCTTGTATTCACATAGGCAACCACGGGAACTCCCGGCCTCTTATCCTTTTCGATCTTAAGGAACTCGGGCGTTATCATGTCGGCCATTGGACACCCGGCGTCGGGCCGGGGCAGTATGACGGACTTTTCAGGGGCGAGTATGGCCGCGCTCTCGGCCATGAAATGGACTCCGCAAAAGACGATGACTTCGGCCTTTGACTCCGCCGCCGCCTGCGAAAGCCCCAGGGAATCGCCCGTAAGGTCGGCCGCCTCCTGCACCTCGTCTCTCTGGTAATTATGGGCGAGCATCAGGGCGTTTCTTTCTTTTAAGAGCGCCCTCAACTCCTTTTTTAATTCCGCCCTGACCCTTCCCATCACCCCGTTCCTTTCAATTCAAATCTTTTGTGGATTTAATATTATATGATAGTATATCAGAGATAAAAAGACAAAGAGGCAAAAAAAGCGGCGCCTTAAAACAATGCCCCTTACAAAAGAAGAAAAAAAGATACTGCTTGAGCTGGCGAGGGGGGCGATAGAAAAAAGACTCCTCCGAGGTGGCGACCCGGCGCGCCCGGTTCCCGAAGACGCCCTAAGGAGCGGCGGCCTCAATGAAAAACGCGGCCTCTTCGTAACCCTCCATAACGACGGTATGCTCCGCGGCTGTATAGGCGCCTTCACCTCGGAGATACCCCTCTATAAAAAAGTGGAGGAGATGGCCCTTTCCGCCGCCTTTATGGACCCGAGGTTTGCGCCCCTTGAAGCGGGAGAACTAAAGTCGGTTAACATTGAAATATCCGTACTCTCCCCCCTGAGGGAGATAACAGACGTCCTGGAAATAGAAATAGGGCGGCACGGCATCTATATAATAGACGGCTCGGCGAGAGGCGTACTCCTGCCGCAGGTCGCCGTGGAGCAGGGATTTGACAGGGAGGCTTTTTTAGACCACACCTGCATGAAGGCGGGCCTTGAGCCGGGCTGCTGGAAAAGGGACGTAAAGATTCTCGTATTCGAGGCGGAGATTTTTAGAGAGGATTAAAGACGCGCCAAGGAGAAAAGTCTAAAAAGGACTTAACGTTGCCGGTGTTATTCAAGGGCGCCGAGCGCCTTTTTTATCCTGTCCACGCCTTCGGTGATATGGTCCATGGCGATGGCGTAAGAGAGTCTTATGCAAGCGTCGTCTCCAAAGGCGCTTCCCGGGACGACGGCCGTGCCCGCCTCGTCGAGGAGATAAGAAGCCAGGTCCACTGAGCCGGATATAGCTCCACCCTTAAAACTCCTCCCAAAAAACCCGGAAAAATCAGCGAAGACGTAAAAGGCCCCTGTCGGTTTCGGGCACTTCACGCCTTCTATGGAGTTAAGCCCCTCGACCATAGCGTCCCTTCGGAGCGCGAACTCTTTAACCATCGCCTCAACGGACCCCTGGGGGCCGGCAAGGGCCTCAACCGCCGCCCACTGGCTCACTGAAGCGGGGTTTGAGGTGGACTGGCTCTGGATCTTACCCATGGCCTTTATTATATCAGGGGGGCCGGCCGTGTAGCCTATCCTCCAGCCCGTCATGGCATAGGCCTTGGATACGCCGTTTACTATAACGGTATTTTTCTTAACCTCTTCAGAGACAGAAGCGGGGGAGGTCGAGGAAAAACCGTCGTAGGTTATCTTTTCGTATATCTCGTCGGAGACGATGATAATCCCTTTTTGAAGGGCCACTTCCGCGAGTCCGGCGAGCTCCCCTGCGGTATAGGCGGCCCCGCTCGGGTTCGAGGGGCTGTTGATTATCACAGCCTTTGTCCTCGCGGTGACAGCGGAGGAGAGTTCACCGGGCGTCATCTTGAAACCCGCCTCTCCCCGAGTATGGACTATAACCGGCAGGCCTCCGGCGAGCTTTACTATCGCCGGGTACGATACCCAGTAAGGTGCCTGAATAACCACTTCGTCCCCGTCGTTCAGGAGCGAGTTAAAGAGGTTATAGAGGGAGTGTTTTCCTCCGCAGGAGACGATTATATTGTCCCTTGAGTAGTCGAGGTTATTATCCCTCCTGAATTTTTCTATTACGGCGTCCTTTAATTCTGGTATACCCGCCACGGGGGTGTACTTCGTATGCCCGTCGCGGATGGCCCTTATGGCGGCCTCTTTTATATTCTCCGGGGTGTCGAAATCCGGCTCGCCGGCCCCGAAACCGATAACGTCGCGCCCCCCGGCCTTCATGGCCTTTGCCCTGGCGGTAATGGCAAGGGTTACCGATTCCTCAAGTTCGCCGATCCTTTTTGAAAGTCTTATCATCCCTTCATCCCCCTGACCGCGCCCCCTTTTGGAAATTTTTCCTTCAATCTCCGCGCCGCATGGGGCGTCACGAAGGCAGAGAGGTCGCCGCCGAGCCGCGCTATCTCTTTTATGAACCTCGAGCTTATGGGGGCGTAACTCTCGGCCGCCATCATAAAGACGGTCTCTATCTCCGGGGCGAGCTTTCTGTTCGTAAGGGCCATCTGGAACTCGTACTCGAAATCCGACATTACCCTGAGCCCCCTTAAGATCGTATTAACCCTCTTTTCCCTTACATACTGTATGAGGAGATTATCGAAACTCTCCACATTGAGGTTTTTGAACCTTTTCGTCTCCCTCGTGAGGATTTCGAGCCTTTCCGCCACGCCGAAGAGGGTCTTCTTCGGCGTGCTTTCAGCGACGGCGACTATAAGGCCGTCGAAGAGCTTCAATCCCCTCTCGATAATATCGAGGTGCCCCCTTGTTACGGGGTCAAAGGTGCCGGGATATACCGCGATATTTTTCGACATTAAAATATCCCCCTGGATTTTTCCGTAAAGACGGCTTCACACGCCAAAAAATTCACCCGCCGAAAAAATAGACGGCCGTATCCCCGTACTTTCTCACATCGAGGAGTTCAAACCCTACGGCCCCGGTCTCTAAAGGCTCCCTTTTCGAACCCTCGGCGATAATCATGCCGCCGGGGTTTAAAAGGCCCGCTCTCCTGATATCCTCAAGGGTTTCTTCAATCTGTGAAGGTCTGTAAGGCGGGTCTAAAAAGATAATATCGAAACGCTCTCCAAGAGCGCCAAGGGCGCGTACGGCCTCGGCCGCCGTTCTTTTAAAGACCCTCGCGCGGGATGCCAAGCCGCAGGACTCTATATTCCGCTCTATAACGGATACGGCCCCTTTATCGTTGTCTACGAAGACCGCCTCCTCGGCGCCCCTGCTGAGGGCCTCGATGCCCATGGCGCCCGTGCCGGCGAAGAGGTCGAGTACGCCCTTTAACCCCTCGAGCCGCACCCTCGCGGCGATGACATTAAAGACCGCCTCTCTTACCCTGTCGGAAGTGGGCCTTATGCGCGTGCCCCTGAACGGGGCGAGACGCCTTCCCCTCAACTCGCCGCCTACGACCCTCATAACGAAAAACCCGGCTTCAAGGCCCTTTCTAACCCTTTATCTCATCGCGCTTGAGCCCCATCACCTTTATAGATATGAGCCTCGTTCTCGGGCCGTCAAACTCAGAAAAGTATATAGTCTGCCACTCGCCGAGGGCGAGCCTGCCCCTTGTCACGGGGAGCGTAACGCCGTGGCCGATGAGAAGGGATTTTATATGGGCGTCGGCGTTCTTTCCGAACTCGCCCTTGTTGTGCTTGTACCCGGACGCGGCCGGGACTATCTCCCTTAAAATACCCTGAAGGTCTTCATTCAAGTCGGGGTCCGCGTAGTTGAGATAAACGGATGTCGTGGTGTGACCCGTTGTGACAAGGGCCATGCCTTCGTATATCTCGCTTTCCAGTATTGTCGCCTCCACCTGGTCGGTGATATTTATCTCCTCGGTCTTACCCGCAGTCTTAACCCTGATGGAACTGGTAAAAACCTTCAAAGTCTCCTCCTTAATCTTTTTTCATTCACGCATTAAAACCAGCCGCCTCTTCCTCTGCCTATGTATCAGATTGATCGGCCAAAAAACTTTTCCGGGTCATTATACCGCATGGGGCCTTGAAGGGCCATAAATAATAGACGATTTTTCCCTTTCTAAAGGAGGAGAGGAAGAATGTCCCCGGCCCTGCCCTGGAGCGTAACATCCATAATGGACGTCAGGGGAGTGGCCTCAGTATTTACTTCTACGACATAGGCCCCGTTCTCCTTCGCCCTCACGGCGAGAGAGGCCGCGGGCTGGACCACGCCGGAGGTGCCTATAACCATCATAAAGTCCGCTTTGCCGGCCGCCTCCACCGCCGCCGTGATGACCTCTTCGGGAAGCTGTTCCCCAAACCATACCACGGCGGGCCTCAAAAGCCCTCCGCAGGCGCACCTCGGGATCTCTTCAAGTCCGACCTCTCTATTTTCGGCGGCCGCGGCGCAGAGGACGCACCTGAGCCTCCATATGGAGCCGTGGAGCTCTAAGACATTTGTGCTGCCCGCCCCCTGATGGAGTCCGTCCACGTTCTGGGTAATGAGTGTACACCCTTCGGCGCCTTTCTCTTTCTCAATCTCTGAGAGGGCACGGTGGCCGGCGTTGGGTCTGACCCCCGAAAGGATTTTCCTCCTCCAGTCGTACCACTGCCATACAAGCCAGGGGTCTTTTTTAAATGCGCCGGGTGTGGCGAGTTCCTCGGGCCTGAAATTCCTCCAGAGTCCGCCCTCACCCCTGAAGGTGGGTACCCCGCTCTCGGCGGAGACCCCCGCCCCGGTGAGAAAGACCGCCCTGAGCGAGCCCTTCAATCTCTTTTTTACAACATTAACAGTATCCAATATATTATTTATATAAGGTCTTTTCCGCCTTGAGGTCAAGCAATTTTTGGCCGGGCCGCTCGGGGCCGTAAAGACGGTCAGACAAAAAACGCGTCGAACCTTTACCTTGACTTTTTCCCTGAGTGCCTCAATAATTATATGACACTGAGAACGCGTCGGAGGAAGGAAAAGATGAACAGAAGATACCTGTGGATAGTACCGGCCTTTTTTTTCTGGGTCCTTTTAACGGGCATGGGCAAGGCCCCGGGCCCCGAGGTCCCCATACCCGATATAAACTTCAACGCCACGGTAACGGATGACCAGGGTATATCCACGAAAGTAACCAGCTCCACATGGGACGGCCTGACCTATTTTTCGGGCTTGAGGGGCAAAGGCACAGTCACCATAGGGTTTGAGAAGACGAAAAAGCTCACAAGCACGGGGAGCGGTAACGGCAGGCAAAAGGACTTCCAGATTACGCTCAAAAACGGCGATGTAGTAGCCATAAGTTTTGACGAGGAGGCCGAATTCGCCGGGGCCACGAGCTTCGGCACTTACAGGATACAGGCGAGGAACATAAAAGAGGTCGTCTTTAAATAATTTTTCCTCCCCGCCTCCGGCAAAGGTTCCTTTGCGCTCCCCCTCAGGAGAGGGCCGCGAGGATGTTCTTTAAATGTATGGCCGAGGCCGTCTCGCCCTGTATCTCCAGCTTCCTCGAAAAGAAGACCGTATCAGGGTCCGCTTTGCCTGTAAAGACGTCAAAGAGGACCTTTACATCTCCGCTCATGATTACGTCGGGGCTTCGCGCAACGTGAAGCGCCACCTTTATATCCCCCCCCTTTATATGGAGAAAGAATTTTTTCTTTATATCCTTCGCCTCGAAGAGAAAGACCTTGCCGTCCAGCTCACCAAGCCTCTTTTTAAGGCCCGGGTTCTTTTCCAGTATGCAGGACAAAAAGGCGCCCACGCCTATGGCCTCCATAAAGAGGGGAGCCGCCTTTAGCGTCCACGTCGAACCCTTCAAGCATATCTCCCTGAGCCTGCCGATGAGTTTATTCTCTTCCGTCATAAAAACCGCCTCTGGAGTTTTATCCCGTTATCTTACCACGCGCCCGCCGCAGAGGCGTCAAACCTTGGTGCCGGTGTGTATGGCCGCTATGCCGCCGAATATGTTGCGGTACCGGACGCTGTAAAGGCCCGCCTCCTCCATCATCCCCTTGAACTCCTCCTGGGCGGGAAACTTCCTTATCGATTCAGGGAGGTATTCGTAGGCGCCGCGGTTTCCCGTAACGGCCTCTCCCACAGCCGGGATGAACTTGAAGGAATAGAAATCATAGAGTCTACTGAGGACCGGGGCCTTGACGCGTGAGAACTCAAGGCACACGACCCTGCCCCCGGGCTTCACCACCCGCGCCATCTCCTTTAAGGCCGCCTTGAGATGGGTTACGTTCCTTATGCCGAAGCCCACGGTGGCGGCGTGAAAGGTGTTGTCCGCGAAGGGTATGGCCTCGGCGTTTCCCTGAACGAATTTTATGTTATCGATGAGCCCACGGTCAACGCACTTTTTCCTGCCGAGCTGAAGCATTTCGCCGTTTATGTCGCAAACAACGACGCGCCCATTCTCTCCCACGCGCCTTGCCATGAGTATACTTATATCGGCAGTGCCGCCGGCCACGTCTATTGCCCTCTCCCCCGCTTTCAGCCTCGTCTCCGAGGCGACTATCCTCTTCCACAACCTGTGCGTGCCCAGGCTCATAAGGTCGTTCATGAGGTCGTATTTATCCGCGACGGTATCGAAGACCTCCCTGACCCTGCCCTCTTTTTCCTCCTCGGGTATTACCTCTTCGCCGAAGTGGGTGGTCTTCTTTCCAGGTTCTTTCTTCATTTTCATTTTTTTGCGCTCATGCTTATAGACGCCGGAAATATTATCCGCCCTGAAGGGCGGAGCGCCACGGGCGGCCCTACCCCTTGCCGCGCCCGGCCCCTTTTACAAAGACCTTCACGCCGAGCACAAAGGCGATGATGAACCCGATGACGCTCACAACGGGAAGGCCGAAGATTTTAACGCCCCCCTCCGGCGCGAATAGTGTTATAAGGGCCGACGCCACCACTATGGAGCCGGCGAGAAAACCGACAGCCACGCTCCTTCCCGCGGCCTCAAGGCCGGAGGTCACCTCTTCGAGCCTGTGGTGCACGAAACCTATCCTGACCTCCTCCTTAAGCGTCTTTTGAATGAGGCTGTTCATGTTTACGGGGATATCAAGGGCCGCGCCGGCGAGGTCCTCCACGCCCCTCGAACCCTTTTCAAAGAGGGCGCCGGGGGAGAATTTTTCCCTGATCATCCACTTCGATATAAGGGGCCTCGCCACCTCCCACATGTTAATGTCGGGGTAGAGCTGACGGCCGACGCCCTCGATTATAACCATGGACTTCTGCAAGAGGAGCAGGTTCGGCTGGAGCCTCATGTTGAAGCGCCGCGCCGTACTGATGAGCTTCATAAGGAGCGTCGAGATGTCGATATGTTCCAGAGTCTTACCGAAGATGGGCTCGGTAATATCTCTGAGCGTCTCCTCGAACTCGTATAGATTGACGTCATCACCGATAAGCTGCATGTCCCTGTGGACAAGGGCCATCCTGTAATAATCCTTCTTGATGAGATAAAAGAGCATGCTGGCGAGGTATCTTCTGAGTCCCCTGTCAAGACGGCCTATAATCCCGAAGTCGAGGTATATTATCACCCCGTCGTCCCTTACGAAAATGTTGCCCGGATGAAGGTCGGCGTGAAAGACGCCGAAATCAAAGACCTGCCTGAAGAATATCTCTATCCCTTTTACGGCGACCTTTTTTATATCCACACCCTTCGCCTTTATCCGCGCGGCCTCGTCTATGGGTGTGCCGCTTATCCTCTCCATGGTAAGGACGTCGCTGGTGGTGTAATCCCACCAGACACGGGGTATCTGGATATCGGGGTCTTCGCTGAAGAGGTTGTAAAAACGGTCCGTGTTGCCGCCCTCTATGGTGAAGTCCTGCTCTCTGGTTATGACCCTCTCGAACTCGCTTACCACCTCCCCGGGCCTAAAGCGCCTTGACTGGGGCACGTATCTCTCAAGAAGCCCGGCCACCGTATGCATTACAGACATGTCCGAGGCGATTATCCGTTCTATCCCGGGACGCTTGACCTTTACTGCCACTTTTTTGCCGTCGCGGAGTTCGGCCAGATGCACCTGAGCTATGGAAGCCGAGGCGACGGGCTCATTCTCAAATGAAGCGAAGATATTCTCAAGGGGCGAGCCGAGTGCGTTCTCAACGACCTTCCTGACATCTTCAAAGGGAAAGGGCGGGACCATATCCTGGAGTTTCTTTAACTCCGAGAGCCACTCCGGGGCAAGGAGGTCCGCCCTCGTGGAGGCTATCTGGCCGAGTTTTATGAAGGTTGGGCCCAGGTCCTCGAGGACAAGCCTTATCCTCTCAGGCTCGCGGAGCTTCCCAGCCTTCTTCGAGATGACTATCCTCTCAAGCGTGGAGATGAAGGGAACTATCCTCATCCTTGAGACAAGTCCGCCGAAACCGTACCGGATAAGGGTTACGACAATCTTATTGAGCCTTCTGATATTTTTTAACGTCTTTATGGACATAAATTCCCGGGGTATGCCGTACTACTTCTTCTTAAGTTCAGCCTCAAGGGCGCCGACCCTCTTCTCAAGGGCGTCGACCTTCTCTCTGGCGACCCTCGCCATCTCCTTTATGACGTCAATATCCTCGCTTCTCGCCGCGTGGAGCTTATCCAGCACCTTCTCCGACGAGCCCGCCAGCTCGCCCTCTAATTTCGCCTTCGCCGAGTTTATTATGGAGAGGAGTTCCTTAAAGACCCCTATCCCCTCATCGACGATCTTGTTCTCCACGGCCTGCTTCGGCGTGAGCCCCTCTCCCCCCTCACCCTTGCCTTCACCCTCCCCCTCAGGAGGCGCGCCCTCTTTGGCCGTCTCCGAAGCGCCCTCTTTCCTCAAGTCCTCGAGCACCTCTTTCAATTTCTTATCGAGACCCATGCCTACAAGTATGGCTTTATCAAGTAAATCCGACATATCGACCTCCCCTTTATTTCAATCGAAACTCTCGTCACCTGTAAAAAAATCAGCTCGCCGGGGCCGCCCCTTTCATCGTCTCAGCCAAAAAATCCTTACCCGCGCCGCCGTGGTACCAGCCGTTACATAACCCGCCGCCTCCGAGGGCCTTGAGCTGCTCAAGGGCCCCGTCGGGGCAGAGGGTCCCCTCGACCCTCTTCCTGAAAATTTCTATGACCTCGGCCGTCCCCTTATACTGGGGGGAAATCCTCAGCCCCTTTACGCCTATATCCTTAAGGTCTTCCACGGCCCCGGCGAGAGAGCAGGCGGCGGCGCTCAATATGGCGGTGCCGCTTAAGGTAAATAGGGGTTTTTCTTCGAGGCTCTTTATCACCATCCCCTCGGGTTCGTCCTTGCAGTTACGCCGGCAGTCGGCCCTGGTAAGGCCGCGGGCCCTTAAAGTGTAGCACCTCCAGGAAAAGGCGAGCGGAAGCCGTCCGAAGGAAAAGACCTCCCCGTCTATACCCGTATTTTTTATGCAATACGCTATGGAATCCCTCGAGAGCTCGACGGGAAAGGTCACGCGCCTTATGCCGGCGCTCTTCAGGAACTCTATGCTCGGCACGTTGTAGGTCGTAATATGGGGGCCGGCGAAGACCTCGCGCCGGGCCGGGTCCACCATGTTCAAGACGGACATATCGTTCGCTTCGATTGGGTAAGGCAGCCGGGCGAGCTCCCTCGTGAGATCGAGTTCCTTTTCGTTGGAGACAACGGCGAGGCTCGATAGCACCACCTTTTTACCTTTCCTGGAAAGCATCCCGGCTATGGAGGCGATATCCTCAGGCAAAAAAGACCTTTTTTTCGCGCAAATAACCTCTCCAAGGTAAACCCTGTCTATAGAGGTCTCTCCAACCTCGTGGTAGAATTTAAGTATATCATCCCTCGCCCACTCGTAGAGGACGGGCCCCAGCGTGAGTTCCATTAAAGAACCTCTTGAATTCATTTTTTAAGATTGACTTTTAAAGTATGCAACAGCGTCTTTTTAAAAACAAGTCTATTTCGACGGCCCTTTTGAAGGGGCCCATACCCCGCGCGCAGTTTAAAGATTTTTTAAAAAAAACTAATATTCGACCTCCTTCAGAAAAAGGCCCTGCGGGGGCGCCGTGGCCGGGGCAACCTTCCTGTCCATCGCCCCTATTATCCTTCCTATTTGAGAGGGCTCGAGCCTGCCTGCGCCCACCACTTCGAGGGTGCCCACCATAATCCTCACCATGTGCCTTAAAAAGGCGGTGCCCCTTACCTTGAATTCAATGATGCCGTCCTCTTTTCTATCAACCTCGAAGGTCAATATCTCCCTTATTGAGTGGGGGGCGTCGGAGCCGGCGGCCCTGAAGGAAGTAAAATCCTTTTTACCCAAAAAATATCCCGCCCCCTCTCTCATAAGCCCTACCTCAAGGGGGAAGGGGACGAACCAGCAAAAACGCCTTTGAAGCGCCGTGGGGTACCCCCTGTTAAGGACCCTGTAGATATATGTCTTGGACTTCGCGCCCCTTCTCGAATTGAAGTCAAGGGGGGCCTCCAGGGCCTCTGTTACAACGATATCTTTGGCCAGGATGGAGTTAAGCCCCTTTTGTATGCCCTTTAAGGGTATTGTCGAGGCGGTGCGGAAATTCGCGCACTGGGCCAGGGCGTGTACGCCCGAGTCCGTCCTCGAAGCCCCTGTGAGCGTAACTTCCTCATTGGTCAGTTTCCTTATGGCGGAGATGAGAGCGCCCTGTACGGTAGGCTCGTCGGGCTGAACCTGCCAGCCCGCGTACTCTGTCCCGTCATACTCTAAGAGGATTTTTATGTTACGCATGGGGAGAGGGGTTTTTATGCGAAGGTCAAGGCGCGTATAAAAAGAGTATCCTTTACATTACGCGCCTTTTTCCGGGGCCGCGTTACGTCAAATAAAATCCCTTACAAGTATCTCGGCTATCTGCACGGCGTTTAGCGCCGCGCCTTTTCTCAGGTTGTCCGAGACGACCCAGATATTTACGCCGTTCTCCACGGTGGAGTCCCTCCTGATCCTTCCCACGAAGACCTCGTCCCGCTCAGAGGCGTCGACGGCCGTGGGGTAAAGGTTTTTGGCGGGGTCGTCCGCCACGAGGACGCCCGGAGCGCCTTCGAGGACCTCCCTCACCTCTTCAGGTGAGATAGCCTTTTCCGTCTCGATATTGACCGCCTCGGAGTGGCTCACGAATACCGGCACCCTTACCGTCGTGGCCGTAACCCCTATATTGTCGTCGCCGAGTATCTTCCGCGTCTCGTTAACCATCTTCATCTCTTCCTTCGTATAACCGTCGGAGAGGAAGGAGTCAATATGGGGAAGACAGTTGAAGGCTATCTGGTGGGGGAAGACCTTATTCTCTACGGGCTTCATGTTAAAGAGCCCTCTCACCTCGTCGGACAACTCGTCCATCGCCTCCCTGCCCGCCCCTGAGACGGACTGGTATGTTGAGACCACCACCCTCTTGATCCTGAACCTGTCGTGGATGGGTTTTAAGGCCACGACGAGCTGTATGGTGGAGCAGTTCGGGTTGGCTATGATATTCTTATTACCGTAACGGGCTATCGCCTCGGGGTTGACCTCGGGCACGACGAGGGGCACCTCCGGGTCCATCCTGAAACGGCTCGTGTTGTCTATGACAATAGCACCGGCGCCGGCCGCCTTTGGCGCGTACACCGCCGAAACGGACGCCCCGGGCGAGAAGAGCCCTATGTCCACGCCTTCAAAATCCTCCCCGTCAAGGTCCTTTACAGGCAATTCCCCGCCCTTGAACTCGAGCGTCTTCCCGGCGCTTTTCGAAGAGGCGAGAAGGGTCAATCGGCCCAGGGGAAACTCCCTCTCTTCGAGGACCTTCAAGAACTCCTGACCAACCATGCCCGTGGCCCCCGCCACGGCGACGTTGTAATTCTTCTTTTTCACTCCCTCAAACCCCTCTTGTAAAAGAATCTTATGTTACTACTCTGACGGCTATAATAAGGCGACGCGCGAAAAGATATTTTTTAAGGAACCTCTGATTTATTCGTACTTTCCTGTCACTGCAAGGAGCAAAGCTACGAAGCAATCTCTAACTTGTTGATACATAAGGATAAAGAGGTTGCTTCGCTTCGCTCGCAATGACGACCGGGGGAATAAATCAGAGTTTCTTTAATAATAAAACAAAAGAAGCCCCTTAGTCAATCGTACTCTTCAGTGCTTTCTTGTTTCCCGGAAAGTTTTATTGAATCGGGCTCCTTTTCAAGAGAAAAAGGCTCCCGCCCGTCCGGCCCTTCGCCCTCCTTTTCTCCGGGACTGAGAAGACCGTTTATTGAAAGGCCGAACCTCTCGGCCTTTGCGGCCACATCGGCGTACTTGGACCTCGTATTGCTTATGTGTCTGCCGAGGACATCCAGGTCCGAGGCGAGGAGGCCGAAGTCGTTATTGAGTTTTCCAATCCGGTTTAATATCTCCTCGCCTCGCCGCGTCACGTCAAAACCCCGGAGCCCCAGGAGTATGGTCTGGAGATAGGCGTAGAAGGTATTTGGGGATACGGGTATCACCCTTTTGGAAAAGGCGTACTCCATGATGGGATTTTCTCCGCCGAAGGAGGTGTCTGTTACTATAATCTCGTAATAGACGTTCTCCGCCGGTATGTACATGAGGGCGAAGTCGAAGGTGCCCTCTCCGGGCAGGATATAAGAAGAGGCTATGGCGTCTATGTGGCGCCTGCAGTCCGAGACGAAACTCTTTCCCGCCGCCCTCTTCTCCTCATCCGTGGCCCCCGCCACTATCCTTTTGAAATTCTCAAGGGGGAATTTTGAATCCACCGACACGAGCCTGCCGCCTATCTTTATGACGGCGTCAACGCGTTTGCCGTTCTTGAATGTGTGCTGGAGTTCGAAGTGCTTTGACGGCAGAGAGCTCCTCAAGAGTTCTCCGAGGAGGAACTCGCCGAGGACGCCCCTGCGTTTATGGGCACTCAGTATCTCCTGCAGTCCGGCGATATCCTTTCCTATCTCCTTGAATTCCCTTGTAGCCGCATCAAGCCCTCCGATGGACCGCTTCACCTCCCCCATCATACTCGACGCGCTCTCCACCCTGTCCGTAAGCTGGCCCGTCTGGTTCTGCATCTGAGAGGCAAGCGAAGAGAGTTGATCGTTTACGGCCTTTGTTACTCCCGCAACCTGTCCGGAGAGGAGTTGCAGGTTGGAGAGCAGGGCGTCGCCCATCTCGGCCCTGAGGCTGTCGAAACGTTTTTCAAGGGAATTTTGCGCGCTTCTTCTTATAAGATAGACGCTAAAAAGGGCGGCGATAAAAAAAAGGGCGAGGAGGACGATTAAGAGGGGTTCCATTGAGCGGGTCTTCCTTAAACCACTGCGGCGGATTTTAGAAAAAATCCGCCGCAGTGGTTTACCTGTTATTGAATAAGGGTTCTCTTTTCCGCAACACAGCCCCCGTCAAACGGCGGCCTTGTGGTCCGCCCCTGAAGACTTGCCTTTATTCCTCTCCATGAACTCGCGGGCCTGATGCACGAAGGCCTCCATCCTGGTGATGGCGTTGGTGTCCTCCATCCCCTCATAGACCATGTTGAGATAGGGTATATTTTCGTTCTCCTCGCGGAGCCTCTTCAGTACGGCGTTGACCACCGTGCCCGGCATGCAGGTAAAGGGCATGGCGTTGGCTATGCCGCTTACCCCGCTCCCGATATAATCGAGGGCCTTGCCCACGGAGAGGACCGCCTCACCCTCGAAGGAATCGTGTATATAGGACTCGGCCTTTTTAATAAGCTCCTCTATCCTCGGCTCATGGCCGCTCCGGAGGTCCCCGGCTATTACGTCCTCGAGCTTCTTCTCGTCCTTATGCTGGAAGAAGTCGTTCGTTAAGGTCCTGAAGAAGTCGCCGATATTCCTTCTATGCCAGGTATTTCTCTTCGAGGTAAAGTTCGTGTAGAATATCCACTCTGAAACGGTTGGAAGCCTCACCTCGGCGCCAAGGGCCTCGAGCTTAAGTATGAGGTTTTCGTTGCTGAAGCGGTTACTCCTTACGTATATCTCGCCCACTACGCCTATAACCGGCCTGGAGCCGGGTTCATGGACGGCGATCTGCCTGAAGGCGTCCCTCGCTATCTCCATCTCCTTTAATGGGAACCTCTTCTCTTTTACGGCGTCGCATATCCTCCAGACGCTCTGCCAGTATACCCTGTCCGATTCCCCGGGGTTCTTTTCATAGGGACGCGTTTCGCGGAGTTTTTTCTCCAGGAGGTCAACGGCCACAATGCCCCACCAGGCGAGCCGTGGGAAGTTTCCGTCCACCATGCCCAGTTCCCTGTAAAAGGTCCCGTCCTGGTCAGGGGCGT
Source organism: Thermodesulfobacteriota bacterium (assembly GCA_046754225.1). GTDB lineage: Bacteria > Desulfobacterota > GWC2-55-46 > GWC2-55-46 > JADFVP01 > BTQV01. The sequence continues at coordinate 14,928 of JBHHVI010000038.1, forward strand.
AAATGGGCACATCATTAAACCCCACCTCGTCGAGTATAAGACGCTGGTAACGGTTGTACTGGCCGAACCTGCAGGGGCCGTTGCCCGAAGGCATGAAGAAGGCGCTTTTATCGCGGTCGAAGTCCTTCTTCTTTGTCGCCTTTATCATATCCCCCGTCGTCGTAATGCAGGGAAAGCACTCCCGGCCCGACGTATAGCGGCGTCCCCACTTGAGCGATTCGTCGTCGGGCATGGGCATCACCTCGGCCTGTACTCCGCAGGCCTCAAAGGCGGCCGCTATGCCGTAAGCGCCGTCAGCCATGTAAGGCAGATATATCTTCTTCTTTAAATTCGTCCTCTCCAGCACCTCTCTCTTCTTACCCCCGGTCGTTATCCTGTCCCTTACGTTCCTGATGCTGTCAAGGTAGGCCTCGCACCTTGTAATGGCGCCGGCGTCGGCGGAATGCTCGTCTATTTCGAGCTGGAGAAATGGCTTGCCCTTCGAGGAGTCCCTGTAAAAATGGGTTATAAGGGAGTCGGGGCCGCACCCGAAGTTGGTAATATATACGGCGAAGAGTCTGGAGTCGTCCCTTATAATCTTCGACACCGCGAGTATCTTCTGGCCGTTCTTCCAGTACATGTCCTTGGCCAGCGCGTCGTCAATGACGGAATCGAGGGGCAGCATGTCAAAGGGTATGGCTATGACCCCCATCTCTCTCAGTTTCTTGGGAAGTTCGAGGTTTATGCCCGGGTCGGTGGTGTTGTAGCTTCTACCCACTATGACAAGGGCGGTCTCGTCCTTTCCGAGGCCGTCGATGACCTCTTTGCCCCTCTTCAAGAGACTCTCCTTGAAACTATCCCATGCGCCGAAGGCGGCGTTAAAGGCCCTGTCAACATCCTTTCTGCCTTTGCCGAGTGTGCGGCCGAGGGCGTAAAATTCTTTTTTAACGGCGGACCTTTTCCGGTTGAAGTGTATGACCGGTTTTATGACCTCAATGCCCATGGCCTCGAAGTTGAAGGCGGAGCGCGTATAGTAAGGCAGGGCCTGTATGTAGGGGCAGAGCACGGTATGCTCGTCGCCCTGCCTCGCCGCAGGCATGTTCACGAGGCTCGGCAGAAATATCTTCTTAACGCCCTTGTCTATGAGTTCCTGGATGTGGCCGTGTGAGACCTTCACCGGGAAACAGGTCTCAGAGACTATCCTCTCAAGACCGTGCTTTATGATATCCTTGCTCGTGGGGCTGGAGAGCTGAACCCTGAAGCCCAGTGTGTCGAAAAAGGCCTTCCAGAAGGGATAGAGCTCGTGCATCATAAGTATCCTCGGCATACCTATAACGGGAGCGTCCTTGTAGGCCACCTTGCCCCTGTATGTGGAGTAGAGGAGTTTCTCCCTGTCTCCGAAGAGGTCCGGCAGGCCGGCGCCCGCCGGGCTGTCGCTCTTTACGTCATACTTTTCACAGCGTCCGCCGTAATGGAGAGGGTCCTCACCCTCTGTAACCACCTTTCTTATCTCACAGACGTTGGAGCAGTCTCTGCATTCGAAGGTCTGTATCTCGTATTTCCTCTTGCTCAGATCAAAGCCCTTGAATTTCGTCGAGGCCCCTTCGGCCATCTCCTTTTTCGCGAGCATGGCGGCCCCTATGGCCCCTGTGACGTCGTGGTGCTCGGGTACGGTAATGCTTTTGCCCGTAACCTTTTCAAAGGCGGCCACCACGGCGAGGTTCGCCGCAGTACCGCCCTGGAAGAATATCCTGTTGCCTATGCGGCGATCTCCCACCACCCTGTTCAGGTAGTTCAGGACTATGGAATATGCGAGGCCGGCCACGAGCCCGTCCTTACCCACACCCTTCTGCTGGTAATGGACCATATCGGACTCCATAAAGACGGTGCACCTCTCGCCCATTGGGGGGGGCGCCGTGCAGTCAAGGGCAAGGTCGCTGAACTCGCCCTTTATGCTTATGCCGAGCCTCTCGGCCTGTTCCTCTAAAAAACTCCCCGTGCCGGCGGCGCAGACCTTGTTCATCTCGAAGTCCACGACAACGCTGTCGTTAAGGGCGATGTACTTGGAGTCCTGCCCGCCTATCTCGAATATGGTATCCACCTCGGGGTCTATCTCGGCCGCGGCCGTGGCCTGCGCCGTAATCTCGTTACGGACGCAGTCCGAGCCCACGAAGTCACCTGCGAGGTACCTGCCCGAGCCAGTAGTCCCTACACCTATTACGTTCACACGCTCGCCGCACTCGTCGTAGACCTCGTCAAAGCCGTTCCTTATGGCGTCAAGGGGGCGTCCGGACGTTGGCAGGTAACTCTTTGAGATAACCTTCAAGTCTTTATCCATGAGGATAACGTTCGTTGAGGTGGAGCCCACGTCTATGCCCATATAACAATCGACCCTGCCCTCGGGGTCGAGTTCATAACCCGTCCTCGTGGTGTTCAAGGAGGGATGCACCTCGGGCCTTTTAAGCCTGTCAAGGGACCTGTCCTGCTTCCTGCCGTTCATTATAAATTCCTCGAGCCCCTCTACCCCCTTGAAAGCTCCGATGCCCTTCTCCTTGTCCAGGGAGTTAAAGAGGGAACCGAGCGCGCCCATGGATGCGAAGTGCGAGGGTATGACGTACTCGCTGTCGTCAAGAGAAAGGACGTCCTTGAAGGCCTTGCGGACGCCGAGGTTCGCGGCCACGCCGCCCTGGAAGGCGACGGGACTTACGAAATCCTTTCCTCTTCCTATTGTGGATTTAAAGTTCCTCGCCACGGCGTAGCAGAGCCCGGCGACGATATCGAAATCAGGGGTCGCCACCTGCTGGAGGTGAATCATGTCGCTTTTTGCGAATACAGAGCATCTGCCGGCGATCCTCGGGGGGTTTTTGCTCTTCAGGGCCAGCAGACCAAAGTCCTCGATGGTAAGGCCCATGCGGTAGGCCTGCTGGTCAAGGAAACTCCCCGTGCCCGCGGCGCAGACCGAGTTCATCTGGAAGTCCTCTATCCGGAGCTTGCCCTCCTCGTCTGCGAGGAAGATGAGCTTGGCGTCCTGGCCGCCTATCTCTATGACCGTCCTTACCTCGGGATGAAAGACCTCCACCGACTTTGCCTGAGCTATAACCTCGTTCGTAAAGACCGCTCCCACAAGGGGGGCGATAAGTTTGCCGGCGGAACCTGTCATGGAGACGAGTTGTATGTGTTCCTGACCGTAACGCCCTACTATGTCCTTAAGCATGGAGAGAGCCGTCTCAAGGGGCTCCCCTTTTGTCCTTGTATAATGCTCTTCAACGATATTCCTGTTCTCATCAAGTATAATGGTGTTGGCGCTTACAGAGCCTATGTCCATGCCTACGCTGATATTTTTTGAAATCTTCAAAATGCACCTCCGGCCGTCATGCTGCGTCTGGTTAAAAAGGGGAAAAATCCTCATAACAGTACCGGCATAAATATAAAAAAAATGCCGTCGAGGGTAAAAAAATTTATCTGAAGAAAGGGAAATGCCTTTCGGGGAAAATCCTCCGCTTAAACGGTGATAATTATCATCAATTTCCCCGCCATTGTCAACCCGCTCCATGGATTTTTTTAGAGGCATTCAGGAGCCATCTGTCCTGAACCCACGCGCATTAGAAGGCGGAAAACAAAAAAGACCCGGCCATTGGCCGGGTCTTTTTTGTTCGTGACCCTTAATCCATGAAACTGGATATGTCTTTTACTTGTTGGCGATGCTCTTAAGGTAGTCCACGACCTCACTGATCTGAGTGTCGGAAAGAGCGCCCTTCTGAGGCGGCATGGCGAGAGCGAACTTTTTATACTTCTTCGCCGCGCCGGCGCGCCCGTTCTTTATGGTATTGGCGATCTCGTCCTTGGAACTCTTCTTTATGAAGTCATTACCCTGAAAGGCCGGCGCTACGGCGGAGCCGGCGCCCTCGGCGCCGTGACAGGGCAAGCACCTGGACTTGAAGATACCCGCGCCGCCACCTGCCATGGCAGTGCCCGCAAAGAAAGCAAGGCTTAAAGCTACTACCCCGATCCCGATAAATCTACGCATTAGAACTCCTCCTTTCGATCAAAAAAAATTTTTTGAGAAAGATACATCCAATTCCTCAGGTTGTCAAGAACTTTCTCTAAAGGGTGATATAAACAAAATACTATATCGAACGATAAAAGTCAATGCGGGTTTTTTCGTGGGAGGTAAAAAAACCCGCCTCATGACAAGAGAGTGTCGTCGCTCTTTTTGCCGAGGAGCGTCACGAGGGAGTTAAGGACAAAGGCCGCCCCGCCG
>JBHHVI010000039.1:0-18827 GCA_046754225.1 Thermodesulfobacteriota bacterium
TTTTCCCCCCACGTGCTCTATTTCCCTCCTGACTTCGCCCCTCACCTCTCTATAGGGAGAGATGGCGGCCACGAGGTTGGGGACCCTGTGCTTTGTAAGAAGGCGCGCCACCCAGCCGATCCTCCTTATGTTCGTGTCGCGATCCTCCTTGGTGAAGCCGAGCCCCTTTGAAAGGTTCGTCCTTATGACGTCCCCGTCCAACACCTCCACGTTCGTTATACTCATCTCCTGAAGCCTGTGGTGGACGAGGTTCGATAGAGTCGTCTTTCCCGCCCCCGAAAGCCCCGTGAACCAGATTGTAAAACCCCTTTCAAGCATCATTAACTCCCTTCTTAATTTTTTAACTGCCTTAGCGGTCTTTATACTGAGTTTCGTAGTACTTTAAATACTCGCCTGAAATAATCTTCTCCCACCACGGCCTGTTTTGGACGTACCATCTTATTGTCTCTTTAATCCCCTCCTCAAAAGAGGTCTCCTGCCTCCAGCCGAGCTCTGTCTCTATCTTCGTGGAGTCTATGGCGTAGCGCCTGTCGTGGCCGGGACGGTCCGTTACAAAGGTGATGAGCCTCGCCCTTGTGCCCTCAAAGGGATAGAGGGCGGCAAGCTCCTTATCACCCGCCGTCAGTTCGTCAACAGCCGCGCACACGAGGTTTACTATATCTATATTTTTCTTTTCGGTTCTCCCGCCTATATTGTAGACCTCGCCGACCTTACCCTTCTCCATAACCATGTCTATGGCCCTGCAGTGGTCCTTTACATAAAGCCAGTCCCTGACGTTAAGACCGTCGCCGTAAACCGGGAGTTTTTCGCCCTTAAGGGCGTTTATTATCATAAGGGGGATGAGTTTCTCGGGGAACTGGAATGGGCCGTAGTTATTTGAGCAGTTGGTTGTAATGACGGGCAGCCCGTAGGTGTGGTGGTACGCCCGGACGAGGTGGTCTGACGAGGCCTTGCTCGCCGCGTAGGGGGAATTTGGCTGATACGCAGTCGTCTCCGTAAAATAACCCGTCTCGCCGAGAGAACCGTACACCTCGTCGGTGGATACGTGTAGAAATCTTTTGCCGGGGAGACAATCTTTGTTTCCCTCTTCGAGCCAGTGGGCGCGCGCCGCCTCAAGGAGGGTAAAGGTCCCGAGGATATTCGTCTCCAAGAAAATCTTCGGCCCTGATATGGAACGGTCGACGTGGCTTTCGGCGGCGAAGTTGACGACAGTGTCGATCCTCTCCTTTTCGAATATCCCGTTTACGAGAGAAGCGTCCTCGATCCCCCCCCTGACAAAGGAAAAATTGTTGTCCTTTTCAAGGCCTGAGAGGTTTTCGAGGTTTCCCGCGTATGTGAGCTTGTCGAGTACTACGACACGGTCTTCAGGATAAGATTCTCGCATGTGGCGTACGAAATTAGCCCCTATAAAGCCCGCCCCGCCTGTAATAAACACCCTTCTCATATCCTCTTCTCCTTAAAAAGATCTTTGAGCATGCACCTGAGCGAACTCCTCCAGTGCGGTATTGAGAGGCCAAGGGTCTCTCTAATCTTTGCCTTGTTTAAAACCGAGTAAGCGGGCCGCGTCGCCGGGGTGGGATATCCCTCGGTAGGTATAGGCTCCACCTCACGGCACTTTAGCGGCACACCCAGAAGCGCCGCCTCCTCTATGACGGCGACGGCGAAGTCATACCAACTCGCCACCCCCTCGTTGGAATAATGGTAAATGCCGTAGGGCGCGCCGTCCCTCCCTGCAATCCGGACGATGAGGCGCGCAAGGTCCGAAGTCCACGTGGGGGAGCCCACCTGGTCCGAGACAACTCTCAAGCGTTCCCTCTCTCCGGCGAGATTCAGCATAGTCTTAACGAAGTTCCTGCCCGTGGCGCCGTATAGCCAGGAGGCCCTGATTATTATGTGCTCATTAATCAACTCGCGTACTTTCTCTTCGCCCGCCAGTTTACTCTTTCCGTAAACGGAGAGGGGGTTTACCGTGTCCGCCTCCCCGTAAGGCGTAGACTTCTTCCCGTCAAAGACAAAATCCGTTGAAATATGGACGAGCGTTGCTCCGGTCTCTTTAGCGGCCCTGGCAACGTTTGCCGCCCCGTCTCTATTAACGGCATAGGCCCTTTCCGTCTCCTTTTCCGCGCCGTCCACATTTGTATAGGCCGCTGAGTTGACGACAAAGGCGGGGCGCTCTCTCACTATGGCATGGAGGACCTTTTCAAAGTCCCTTATGTCGAGCTCCGCGGAGTTAAAGCCGGCGGCATTAAAACCGCCGTCCTTCAAGGCCCTTATTGTATCGGTGCCGAGCTGGCCGCCGGCGCCGAGAACAATTATTTTTTTTGTTTCACCCATAAATGAAGTCCCGCTTGCTTCTCTAAATCCCTCTGAAAAAATTTTTTTAATTGCGCAAAAATTCAATCCAGCTTATAAGGCGAGTCCTTTTCCTCCTCGTAGCGCACCTCATCGACGGGGTCCTTTCTCCCCTCGCCCTTAAAGAGCCTGTTGGGGCAGTTTATGACGAGGCCGTCGTCTTCTCCTATGTTTTTATAGGCGTGGACCACGTTTTTGGGCACTAAAAGCGCCGTGGGCGACTCCTGGCCCGCTATTATAATCTGTCTTTTTCTGTAAGTAGGTGACGAGGGCCTGTTGTCCCATAAAAATATCTTGAATGTAGAGGGCCCGGCAAAACAAAAATAATCGGCCTGGTCTAAATGCTCGTGGGGCCCGCGCGCCACCCCCGGCCTGGTCATCGAGATATAGACCATTGCCGGAAAAAACTCTCCTTCCATTTCATCGCGGCGGAAGAGTTCCATGAGCCAGCCCCTCCCGTCGGAATATTTATTCAGTTCGCGCTCAACCACACCTTCGATTATGCCGTCTTTAAACATATGAATTCGCCTCCACCATAATATACGTTTGCAAACCCACTAAACCTCCACAACAGAGTCGTCTCCCACCATAAGCCTCAGGGCCTGATGCTTATGACGGCATTTGACAACCCTTGCGTCCCTCCCTATCAGGCTGTCCTCGAGGCGGTCCACGTGATCGATAATTGCTCCGGAGAATATCACGGAGTGCTCGATAATGGATTTTTTAATCTCTGTACCGGCCCCAATGCTCGTAAACGGTCCTATGAAACTGTCTTCTATTACCGTTCCCGCGCCCACCACTATGGGGCCCCTCAGGGTGCTCTTCTTCACCACAGCCCCCTTCTCTATGGTTACGCGTCCCGTTATCTCTGAATCCTCATCGACCTCTCCCTCGACATTTCTATCGAACCATTCATCAAGGACTTTCGTGTTGGCGGCCAAAAGGTCGTCCTTTTTCCCCGTATCAAGCCACCAGGTGTCGAGGACCCTGCTCTGTACCGTCTTACCCGAATTTATAAGTTCCTGTATGGCGTCGGTTATTTCGAGCTCCCCCCTCCCCGAGGGTTTTATATTCAATATTGCCCTGTGTATCTCGGGAGAGAAGATATATACGCCGACGAGGGCGAGGTTGCCCTTCGGGTCTTTTGGCTTTTCCTCAAGACTCAAAATCCTTCCCTCTCCGTCCACCTCGGCTATGCCGAAGGAGCCCGGGTTGTCCACTGGATTTAAAAGGATTACGGCGTCGGCCCCTGTGGATGTGAAGGTCTCCACAAACCCCTCGATCCCGGAACCTATAAGGTTGTCCCCGAGATACATGACAAAGGGGTCGTCACCTAAAAAATCCTTTGCCACAAGCACGGCATGGGCGAGCCCCTTTGGTTCATCCTGGCCCAGGTAGGTGATTGAAATTCCCCATTTTGAACCGTCTCCTATGGTCCGGCGTATCTCCGAGCCCGTTTCAGGTGAGATTATCATCCCCACCTCTTTTATCCCCACATTTGAAATGTTGTCGAGGATATAAGCGAGTATGGGTTTGTTTGCGATAGGGACGAGTTGCTTGGCGCCGGTGTAGGTAATGGGGCGCAGTCTCGTGCCCCTGCCGCCGCTCAGAACAAGGGCCTTCATCGCGGGAGCGGTGCCTGGTACAGGGTTCTTCTTCTCTTTCATAGGTAAAAACCCCTTTCCTTCGTTTTTTTAATTAATTAACCAGCTCTTCCCTTCAATGGGACGTCATTTAAAATTTTATAAAAACTTTTTAACTTTTCAATAAAGACCTCATTAAAAAATTTTTATCCCCTTAAAAAACAAGGACATTCTTTTTCGAGGGGGTGGGCGCACTTCTCACGCCTCTATCTTTTTAAGCCAGCCGCCGGTGCTTATATCGCAGATTCTTCCGCCTTCAACTCCCATAGCCAGAAGAGCTTCCTTCATGCCTTCACCGCCCTGAAAGGAAGTGATTATTATAAGGTCGTAATCAATACCCTTCAGCCCGTCAAGCCCCTTGACAACATGACCGAAGAATTTCTTGCCTTCCCCCCCTTTGTTGTCTATCACGCCCATAAGTTCAAGGCCCGTCTCGGCAAGGGAAAGAAAGGCTATCTCCGTAACCTCGTCCACGCCGCAGAAAACGATCTTTCTGAATTTTGACTTCTCTATTCCTTTAAAAAGCGCGTGAAAGTCCTTCCTCGCCACCCTGTAGAGGTTCGTAAAGTTCTGCAGATGCTCGTAGGTAAGCCTTGTCTTCTCGGCAAAGCCCCTCGGGGTAAGGTAATACCTGTACCTCTTTTTAGGGATTGTTGAAACGGTAATGTAGCCCTTTGACACAAGGTTCTTGAGGTAGGAGTTTATGAGTCCGAGCGCGAAACCGAGCCTTTTACTCAGGTCCCTCTGCGTCAACTCGTCGCTTTTTGATATCTCGTCAAGGAGGAGGAGAGAACGGTATTCGTCTGTATCAGGACCCTTGCTGTTCATAAAATGAACATAGCATAAGTGAAGCAGGGGGTCAAGCACTTTGTTCAAAATATGAACGTGGTAATATTACGTAATATATAATTATTTGTGGTATTTTTACCCTGATGGACTCAAAAACTAACCTGCGGGGCTTCTCCCGCCTAAGGACTTCTGGTACTTGTTTACAGCCCTCGTATGCTCCTTGAGGCTCTTTGAGAACTGGTGGGTGCCGTCGTTCCTTGAGACGAAATAGAGGTAATCGGCCCGGGCGGGTTCGATGGCGGCGCTGAGGGCCTCTTTTCCGGGGTTTGAGATGGGGCCCGGAGGCAGACCGTAATGGCGGTAGGTGTTATATGGGGACTTCATTCTCAAATCCCTTTTTCTGAGATTCCCGTCAAAATTCTTGATCGCGTAGATGACCGTTGGGTCGCTCTGAAGTCTTATCCTTTTTTTGAGCCTGTTGTGAAAGACAGAGGAGATAAGGGGCCTTTCACCGGGGGCCATCGTCTCCTTTTCTATTATGGACGCGAGAGTGACCACCTCTTTCATGGTCATCCCCCTCTTCTTTGCAAGGGCTTCAAATTCCCCGTGGTATACGGCCTTGAACCTCTCCCCCATCTTTGTTATTATCGCCTGGACAGAGGTGCCCTTTCTGACATTATATGTGTCGGGGAAGAGATACCCTTCAAAGGTCCTGCCGGAAAACCCCATCTCTTTTACAAAACTCCTGTCCGTAGCCCTGGAGAGGAAATCCTCCGCCCTTGCAAGCCCCTTTTCTTCAAGCAGCGCTGCTATTTCCCTTATATTAAAGCCTTCGGGGATTGTCAGTGGATACTGCTTTATTTCACCCCTCTTGAGCATGTTGATAATCCTGACCGGGGCCATGGAAGAACTGAATTCATACTCGCCGGCCTGAGATTTTTTATACGCGCCGAGGACCCACGCGGCGAACAAAAAGTCGTCCACGTCCCTTATTAAACCCTCCCTGTGGAGCCGTGACGCCACCACCCTGAAACTCGCCCCCTTCTGTATGCTGACCGTCTTCAGGTTCTCCTTATGAGACAGAGGTGTACAAAAGACCACATAAAGATGGGTAAAAAGAAGGGAACCCAGTAGTGTTATGACGATGGCTATGAATTCAAAACGACTTTTTCGCATTTCAGCCTTTCAGGGCGGTATGTAAGCAATTAACCCGCTTTAAGGAGCGGAGCATCAAAACCATTTGAGTATTGCGCCCGCCCCCCCCGGGGGGGGCGGGCAGTGGACACGCTGAAAAAATTTAAAGGGAGCTTCTGCTGTCAAGAAAACCCTGGAGTATGTAGGCGGCCGCCGCCTTATCAACGACCTTTTTTCTCTTGCTCCGGCTAAGGTCCGCATCTATCAGAACCCTTGTAACAGCCGCGGTGGAAAACCTCTCGTCCCACATAGTCACCTTTACGTCGGTAAGCTCTTCAAGGCCCCGGGCAAAGGCCTCTACCTTTAAGGCCCTCTCCCCGTGCGTACCGTCAAGGTTTATAGGAACGCCGACGACAACTTCCTCAACGGAATAATCTTTTATTATCCCCAGTAGCTCCCCGTAATCCTTTGTAAGAGACCTTCTCGTAACGGTCCTAAGGGGCTGGGCCGTAATCCCCATTTCATCACTCAGGGCGACCCCCATTCTCCTGTCTCCCACGTCGAGCCCCATTAACCTCATCTATTAAATATACCTGCAAGGGCCGGCTTCTTCAAGGTGTTTCTTGACTTTAAACCCCTCTTTATATTATCCTTTATTCTATTCGAGGGAGCGGCGGGGAGGGAGCTAAACCAAAAATTATCCACCGCCGCTTCAAAAAAATAAAACGGGCGGTTAACTCAGCGGTAGAGTGCCACCTTCACACGGTGGAAGCCACAGGTTCAAACCCTGTACCGCCCACCAGTTATGTGTTTCACAAGCACAATCAAGACCTTAGCCTGTTCATTGGTTCCTCCGCCGACTCAGTTTGGAAACAATCCAGGATAATATTATGTATTGACAGGGAGTTCAAAAAGGATTATTATCAGCTCAAATCCAACCCCCCGCCCCTTCCTGACAGGCTTAAGCGCGACGGTAGAAGCAACAAAGATTTCAAATAAGAGCTTGAAAAGATTACTGTTTTTTGATATGATATGCTGACAAAGCCGGGGTTGATGTTACTTTTTCTTTACCAAAACAGGAAAACCTTGAAGTATTAATGAATTTGACGGCTTGCTATTTTAAAGTTTTTTTAAAGTTTCTTTAATCTTTTTATTGTATAATATTTTTAAATCAAATATAAGGAGTTTATCATCATGGGTGTAAGCTATCCGGATATAATAGAGAGGATGAGGTGGGCGGGCAATCTAAAAAACGACTCAGCCGTCGCCAGGACTCTCGGTGTAACGCCTCAGGCGCTATCCAATTACAAAAAAAGGGGCGAGATGCCCACAGACCTCGTCCTCAGGTTCGCTGATATCTACGGCCTCTCAGTAGACTGGCTCATAACGGGAAAGGGCGATATGTACAGGCTCGGATACCGTCCCGAAGGCACTGAAAGGGAAGGCTATCTCATCGCCGCCGAGAGGGCCGCCTCCTACGGCAAGGAGGGGTATCAGAGAGGTTTCGATTTCGGCACACTCTCGCCCGATGAAATAATCTATGTGGGGAAACTCTTGAAGATCTTGAGGAGCGCCAACAAAAACACCTCAACGGCGATGAAATACACCGTTGACGCGTTCCTTAAAAACCCGGAAGAGGCTGAGCCCTACCGCGAGCCTGAAAAAGAGGTGCTGAGCTGACACGTTAAAGGGTTTTTCACCCTCCACGGTAGCCGGCTCTTTACGAGTAATTCTCCATCACCGGGCCTTATCTTTGTTTAAACCCATCCCCCCCCCCTCACGGGTACAATTCCGAAACCCTTCGTCTTTAAAAAGACAAAAGCCCCCCTTCGTTATACACGCCTCGTAAAAAGGTTTTCCCATAATCTTTTTCCGCAAATTCTGTAGAAATCTTCAGGGAAGCAAAAACCTTCTCTCATGTACTCTGTATTGACCAAATCCCCGCTATATGGTAATTTCAAACACAATCTCTAAAACAATTTTTTCTTTAGACGAATCTATCTTCGTCAACACTACGCTCATCCCGCCTCACCTGAAACGCTTTGGAGAGTGGGCCGGGTTCATCACATTAGCCTCATAGTAATGACAACTCTTGCCTTTACATTATTTGAACCCTGGAAAAAAGAGGCCGCGGGTAGGCTGTCCGGACTTTCAGGGCTCAGCCCTCAAGAGCGGGAGTTTTTGCTTTCGCCCGATTCCATGACCGAGGCCCTTGAGCGGCATTTCGGGGCAAGGGTGCGGGCGGAAGTCATTGTAAGCGGGCTTACGGCCTTACCTGAAGAGACGGCCGGTTTTCTCGGCGCCGGGGAGGGCGAAAAGGCGTTGGAACGGGGGGTATGGCTTACCGTGGGCAAGATGAGGTTAGTCTACGCCCACTCCCTCATACCCGCCGGGAGTGTGGATGAAGGGCTTTTTAAAATCCTCAAAGAGATGGACACGGAGCCCATCGGCAGGGTCCTGGACTCAAACAACATAACATTTACCAAAGAAAAGATTGAGGTGGGCCTTGTAAGTTGCCCTCAGACCGCCCTGGGCCTCGGTATAGACAAGGAAACAACATTCTTCGCGCGGCGTTACATACTGACAGGCATCAAAGAGGGCGCGCCCTCAAAAGGGCCTTCCATCAGGGCCGCGATAATGGAGATATTCAGCCCCGAAGTTATTTCCACGGGCTCCATAAGTATTTGAATTTTTTCAGCGGTTCCATTGCCCCCCCTTAAAGCGGGGTGGTTCGTTCTGAGGTTAAAATTTTTTCCAACCCAGGGAAACCCTGTCCGGCGAGGGCGAGCTTGAGGAGACCCACTAAAATCCTGTTAAACAAGAGGCGAGCGTGAGCACCACGGCCATTAGCGTAAAAAAACTAACCGCCCTGTCGGAGCTCATAAGGCTTCCCAAACAGTACGGCACTCTCCTTGTGCTCTGGCCCACACTATGGTCGCTCTTTATCGCCGCGGGCGGCAGGCCGTCATTAAAGCTCCTTGTAATCTTTATTATCGGCACCTTTCTCATGAGGAGCGCGGGCTGCGCCATAAACGACATAGCCGACAGGAACTTCGACCCCCTTGTGGAGAGGACCCGCCGAAGGCCGCTGGCCTCGGGCGCCCTTACCGTAAAGGAGGCGCTCTTTGTCTTCGTCTCGCTCAGCACGCTCGCCTTTGCTCTGGTGCTCTTCCTTAACCCGCTGACCATCATCTTGTCCTTTGTGGGGATCCTCCTTGCCGCTGTCTATCCCTTTGTAAAGAGGGTAAGCAGTCTACCCCAGACCTTTCTCGGCATGGCCTTCGGCTGGGGCGCGGTAATGGCGTGGACGGCCGTAAGAAACACCATCGGACCCGCTGCGCTCCTGATATTCACGGCCAATATCTTCTGGTCAATGGCCTATGACACCATATACGCCCTTATGGACATTGACGACGATATAAAGATAGGCGTAAAATCAACGGCCATACTCTTCGGCCGCCGCGTCTACCTTGCCCTTAATATCCTCTACCTGGCCTTTTCAGCGACGCTCGCCGCCGCCGGGTGGCTAATGGGTCTCGGCCTCTTTTATTACCTCGCCGTCGGGCTCGGCCTCTGCGCCTTCCTCTGGATAGTCCGGGCGGTGCAAAAAAACCCTGTCCGCGAAGTCGCCTTCAGGGGCTTTGTGGCCAACGCCGTGGTGGGCGGCCTTATGCTTTTGTTTATAATCGTGGACTTGAACCTGCGCCCTTAGGGCGGAACGGGCAACGGCAACGAAAAAATATTATTAAGGCGGTATTGTGATCTATAACGACATGAGGGCCTTTTTAAGAACCCTGGAAGAGAAGGGAATACTTAAAAGAGTCTCCGCAAGCGTGGACCCGGCGCTCGAGATCTCCGGGATTATGGACAGGCTCGTCAAGGAGGGCGGGCCCGCGGTGGTCTTTGAAAAGGTAAAGGGTTTTGATCCGCCCGTTGTGGGTAACCTTTTCGGAACGCGCGAGAGGGTCGCCCTGGGCCTCGGTGTCGGGGAAGAGGAACTTCTTGAGATAGGCAAGTTTATCGCACTCCTGCAGAGGCCCGAGCCGCCCGAGGGTCTATGGGACGCGGTAAAAAAGATACCCTTCTTCGGCAAGGCCCTGACGCTTGGGCCCAAGACCGTAAAAAACGGGGCCTGCCAGGAGGTGGTCCGCTCCGGGCCCGAGGCGGATATCTCCTTCCTTCCCATTATAAAATGCTGGCCCGGAGACGCCGCCCCGCTCGTCACATGGCCCCTTGTTGTCACAAGGGCGCCCGAGGGCGGCCCATTCAACGTGGGCGTATACAGGATGCAGTACCTCGACGGAAGGCGCCTCATCATGAGGTGGCTCATGCACAGGGGCGGCGCAAAGCATTTGAGATTGTGGAAAGATAAGCGCAAAAAGATGCCCGTGGCCGTGGCCATAGGGTGCGAGCCCGCCACCACCATAGCCGCCGTCACGCCCGTGCCCGAAGACGTGGGCGAGTTCCACTTCGCGGGGATCTTGAGGAAAAAGGCCATAGAGCTTGTGGATTGCAGGACGGTGCCGCTAAAGGTCCCGGCGTCGGCGGAAATAATACTCGAGGGGGAGATCGACTATAACGACACCGCCCTTGAGGGCCCCTTCGCGGACCACACCGGCTATTATAACAGCGCGGAAAAATTCCCCGTCTTCCACCTGAAGGCCGTAACACACAGAAAAGACCCCCTCTATCTCTCTACCATCACGGGCAGGCCCCCCAAGGAGGACGCCGTAATCGGCACGGTATTGAACAACATTTATCTCCCCTCGCTGAAGATACAGTTCCCGGAAATAGTCGATTTCGCGCTCCCCATGGAGGCCGTCTCCTATAGAATTGCCGTCGTCTCCATAAAAAAAGAATATCCGGGCCACGCGCGGAGGATAATGATGGGCCTCTGGGGGGTCTTAAAACAGTTCATGTACGTAAAATACGTAATAGTCGTTGACGACGACATAGACGTGCACAACTGGAGCGACGTTATCTGGGCCATCTCAACGAGGGTCGACCCCAAAAGGGACACGGTTATAATAGAAAATACCCCCATAGATTATCTTGACTTCTCCTCCCCCCGTGAAAGCCTGGGGAGTAAACTCGGCATAGACGCCACCAACAAAAAACCCCCCGAGGTAACGAGGGAGTGGGGCGAAAAGGTGGAGATGGATAAAGAGATAACAGAGCTTGTGGAGAGCAGGTGGAAAGAGTACGGCATCGATTAGGCGGTTTTTTCACGAAATTTTTTATCTAAAAAATTCAAGCGGGTATTTAAGCTCAGGTAAGATGACCATCGAAACGGAAAAATTCAACGCCTTTGGCGACGAGTGGTGGGACCCCGGGGGCAAACTCTTTTCACTCCACAGGATAAACCCCCTGAGGTTCGAGTATTTCGCGCAAAAGGCCGGGAGTCTTAAGGGCAAAAGGGTCCTTGATATAGGCTGCGGCGGGGGAATACTCTCGGAGAGCTTCAGTAAGGCCGGCGCCCTTGTAACGGGCATTGACCTCTCGCCCGTCTCAATAGAGGCGGCCCGGAGGCACGCGGAAGAGTCAGGCCTTGATATAGACTACCGGGTCATCGCCGTAGATGAGCTGTTGAAAAAAACACGTAAAAAATTCGATTGTATTATCTGCTCAGAGATGCTCGAGCACGTGGACGACGTGGGGGGTTTTTTAGAAAAGGCTTTAAAGGGGCTCAAAAAAGGCGGTCTCTTCTTTTTCAGCACCATCAACAGGACGTTAAAGGCCCGTGTCTTCGCCATCTACGTGGCAGAGCGCGTCCTGGGGATGGTCCCCAAAGGCGCCCACGACTTCAGGAGGTTCATAAAGCCCTCGGAGCTCGACTCCATACTCAAAGAGAATAACGTGGAGTTAAAGGGGTTAAAGGGCATGACCTACGACCCCCTGAAGCTCGACTTCAAGCTATCAGGAGACGTTTCAGTAAACTACCTCGGCTACGGGGTGAAGTTAAAATAATCCCTTGGCAAAACATTCAGACCTTCCAATTAAACCCGCCGGATTGACGCCGGAAAATTTTCAGATATACTTATTGTCGTTATAAAGGTTTTCCAATCAAAGGCATGGTTTCTTATCGGCTTAAAAAGGAGTGTATTATGAAAAAAATTTTCTTTGTGGGGATATTTTTTGTGGTTCTCGTCTTTGGCGTTTCAGCGCTCGCAGGCGGAAAGGGGGAAGTCAAATACCCGGAAGGGTACAGAGACTGGACACATATAAAATCAATGGTAATAGAAGAGGGGCACCCCCTTTACGAGGCCTTCGGCGGTCTCCACCATATCTACGCCAACAAAAAGGCCCGCAAGGCGATGAAGAAGGGCGGGCCATACCCCAGGGGCTCGGTAATCGTATTTGATCTCCTTACGGCGGTGAAGGGAGATAACTCGGTAACAGAAGGCCCTCGTAAAGTCGTGGGCGTCATGGAAAAGAATACCAAGAAGTTCGCGGCAACAGGCGGATGGGGCTTCGAGGGTTTTAAGGGCGACTCAAGGGAGAGGGTTGTAAAGGACCCGGTAAACGGTTGTTTCAAATGCCACGAGCCTCAGAAAAAAAGCGGCTACGTCTTCAGCACCTACAGGAAGTAAGTTTTTACGCAGCGGCGTCTACCCGGGTCAATTTTAAATGTTTTTTTGCGCAACTTCGCCCGTCGGTTACAGGGCGGCCTCTATCTCCGCCGCAATG
Organism: Thermodesulfobacteriota bacterium; assembly: GCA_046754225.1. Taxonomy (GTDB): domain Bacteria; phylum Desulfobacterota; class GWC2-55-46; order GWC2-55-46; family JADFVP01; genus BTQV01. Next base: position 12,606 of record JBHHVI010000039.1, read on the forward strand.
GACTGAGCCGCCTCTACAGGGTCCTTTGCCTCTCTTATGGGCCTGCCGACGACTATATAATCGGCGCCGCCGCTTATCGCCTCATAGGGCGTGACGACCCGCTTCTGGTCCCCGGCCGCGTCCACGCTCCTCCTTACGCCCGGCGTTACTATCAAAAAATCCCCGCCGAACTCCTCCCTTACGGCACGTGCCTCGCGCCCGGAGCATACCACGCCCGAACACCCCGCGAGCCGCGCGAGCCTGGCCCTGTGGAGCACCAGCGTCTTCGGGTCCTTATACTTTTCGTCTATGCCGATATCCATCAGGTCCTCTTCGGCGAGGCTTGTAAGGACGGTAACGCCCAGGACCTTTGTCCTCTCTCCGGCGCCCTCTACAACCGCCTCGAGGAGCGCCTGCCCTTCGTCCGAGTGTACCGTGACGAAGTCAACGCCCAAAGCGGCGGCGCTCTTCATGGCCCCCTTTACCGTGGCTGGTATGTCGTGGAATTTCAGGTCTAAAAAGATTTTGCCTTCGGGGGCGGTTTTTTTTATCTCTTCAATAACAGCGGGCCCTTCGCTTACGAAGAGCTCGAGGCCCACCTTGAAGACGCCCACATGGCCCTTAAGCAGCCTTACAAACCGAAGGGCTTCAGTTAATGAGGGTAGGTCGAGGGGGAAAACGATAGACCCCCGGGGGTTCGATTTTTTCATTTTATAAAAATATCCTGAAAGGATTGTCGGGTTATTCTTCCTTGCTCTCTTTCTTGTGCAATTCGATAAGGTCGCTCCTGGTGAAGACCGCCTTGAACTTCAGGCCCGTTTTTTCCGTTATATTCTCTCTGCCGCCTTCTTCCCTGTCAATGAGTGCGATTACGCCCTTCACGTTCAGCCCCTCTTCTATCGCCCTCTCCACGGCCGTTATGGCCGAGCCCCCGGTGGTGACGACGTCCTCCATTATGATTACGTCGGCGCCCTTTTTAACGGGCCCCTCTATCCACTTGCGGGTCCCGTGCTTCTTCGGTTCCTTCCTTATGACAAAGGCGTCGAGCATCTTGTTGTGCTGGGTGCATATAAGCGCCGTTGCGTAGACAATGCCGTCGGCGCCGAGGGTTAGCCCGCCAACGGCGTCGATGGGCGCGCCTTTGAGTTCCTGATAAAAGGTATAACCAATGAGCTCCATCGCCGTTGAACTGTAAACCGTCCTCTTGACGTCTATATACATGTCGCTCTTCTGGCCGCTTGACAATAAAAACCCTTCGTCGGGGTCGTACATGAAACTCCTGACGTAAAGCGCTTCGAGGAGGTCCTTTTTGTAATTCTCGAGCATAATCTGCTGGTCTACTGCGGGCATAAAAAGCTCCTCTCTTTCTTATAATAGAAAAATTTTGCAGGGGATTTTAGAGACAGTAATAGTATCTTAAAAAGGATTTTAAATAAAGGATAAAATGAAGGGGGGCGTTAAGTGCTCAGGCGCGCTTTATGCGCACGACCCGTGTCTCCCTCTGGAGCGCGCTCAGGAGGTCCCTGAACCTTGACTCCAGGTCCCTGGGCTCCACGGCCTTTGCCGCGCCGCCGGACCCCGAAGAGAGCCACGTCAGAACAAACCTCTGTCTCTCTTCCCTGTCTCCAATGTCTATAATTTCTTTTTCTTCCGCCAGGATAAAAGCACCGCTCTTTTTCATAGCCTTCGCCTCCTTTTACCTTTATTCTTGAGGTTCGGTGTATTCGAAGACCCTGTTCTCGTAATTTCTAAGAGTTATCCTTCCCTCCTCCCGGGCCACGACGTACATGGGAGAGACCGGCACCTTTCCCCCTCCGCCCGGCGCGTCTATGACAAAGGTGGGTACGGCGTACCCCGTGGTGTGCCCCCTCAACTCCTCCATAATATTAATACCCGCAGACACCGGGGTTCTGAAGTGGGCAGTACCCATAGCGAGGTCGCATTGATAGATGTAGTAGGGCCTGACCCTGATTTTGAGGAGTTCCTGCATGAGTTGCTTCATTGTGGAGGGTTTGTCGTTTATGGATTTTAGGAGAACCGTCTGGCTTCCGAGGGGAAGCCCGGCGTCTGCGAGCATTCCGCAAGCCCCCGCAACCTCTGGTGTTATTTCTTTAGGATGGGTGAAGTGTATGCTCAGGTAGAGGGGGTGATATTTTTTCAGCATTCCCACGAGCTCCTCGTCCACCCTCATGGGGAGCGTCGCTGGAACCCTTGTTCCTATCCTTATTATTTCAATATGGTCAATGGCGCGGAGCTGCCTGATATAATCCTCGAGGACCCCGGTCTTGAGCATGAGTGGGTCTCCGCCGGAGATGAGCACGTCGCGGATGGACTTTTTTGACCTTATGTATCTCAAGGCCCCCTGAAAACGCTCCTCCGGCATGGGGGGATGCTCCTCGCCGACAAGCCTCTTTCTCGTACAGTACCTGCAGTACATGGCGCATGTCTCTGTTACGATAAGGAGCACCCTGTCCGGATACCTGTGGACAAGACCCGGCACAGGGGAGTTTGTATCCTCGCCGCAGGGGTCGACCATCTCACCCGAGGAGATGCCGAACTCGTCGGCCCTCGGTATGGCCTGTCTCCTTACGGGGCACCTCGGATCATTTCTATCCATAATGGAAAGAAAATAGGGGGTGACGGCCATCCTGAAACGTCCTCCGGCGAGCCTGACCCCCTTACGCTCCTTGCGGGTGAGGTTTATAAGACCGTCAATCTCCTCAAGGGTGGTTATCCTGTTCTTAAGCTGCCATCTCCAATCACCCCAGAGCCCTGTCCGCTGAGACGGGACCTCGATGAACTCCCTGAGAAGGTTTTTATTATTGGCGGGCGGCTCAGACCTTGCTGCCCGTAACCCTTTCATCCGGCCTCCTTTACGTTACCCCCGCTCCTCACCTAACTCTTTATAAGGTTAAGCTGGGGCCCTGAGAGCTCCTCCATCGCCTTTTCAAAGGCGATTTTGTATTTAAACCCCTTCTTGAGATATTTCCAGATATACTCCACTCTTTTTGCGTCATCTTCAGAGTAGTCCCTGAACTCTTTTTCACCTATCCGGGTCTTTTTCGGTTTGATAAAACCCTTTTGTTCGAGGTAATAGAGTTTTTGGCGAGGGATGTCTATCTTTGCCAATAATTCCTGAGTACTTATACCCACCCCCTGTATTTCTCCTGTGATTTATTAAAAACATTATATATTTAATTTTAAAAATAACTTTATTATTAAGTTTAAATTTATCTTTAGCATCAAACTTAAATTTAGTCAAGTGCAAAATTGAATAATTTCCGCACCCTTACGCCCTTTAAAATTTAAAATTTTTACGAGGTGGTGCGGGGCTCGTTAGGGCGCGCAACAAAATCCTTACAAACCCTTTGCCAAAAAGGCCGGCGGTCTTTGCGTTAAGGTCAAACCCCTTGACTTTTCTATTGGTTTTGTTAAACTTTCAACACCGTCCATAAACCCGTAAATTTTTTTAAAACAAAAAAGGGAGGCCTGTAAGGATGAAGACCGTCTGGCGTCAAAAATTTTATGACGAGGTCGAGACCATCCGTTTGAGCGACCCCCTGTCCCATCTTCTCGGCGCGCAGGACGACACCGAGCCTTTTGTCTTCCGCTTTACAGACGCCGTGCTTATGGCCGGCCATTCCTGCCCGGCCGTCTCAGGCGCTTACAAGATTACCCTTAAGGGCCTCAAGGCGCTCTATGGCGGCGAAACGCCGGTAAGGGGCGCCATCCGGGTTCTTATAAAGGGCGGTCCCAGGGACCTCGCCTACGGGCCGCAGGCCCAGGTCATCTCCCTTATAACAGGGGCCTCCGGCGCCACAGGCTTCAAGGGGCTCGGGGGAAAGTATTCAAGGAACGACAAACTCCTCTTCGACACAAAAGACGTCCAGTTCAACACCTTCATCTTCGAGAGAGAGGATACGGGCAAGGTCGTCAAGGTCACTTTCAACCCGCAGGCGCTCCCGCAGGACCCGAGGATGAACGAGCTTTCGCCCAGGGTCATAGGGGGGATGGCCACAAAAGAGGAAAAAGAACTCTTTATAGAACTCTGGCAGGGTAACGTTAAAAAGATTTTACTTGAGGACGATAAATATCCGGGGCTTTTTACCGTGGACGAGATAACAGGTTTTAGATTTCCCAGTCCCGGCGACGAAGGCATTGTTTGAGGGGCCTTGAAAACTTTTGATTGTTCAATAAAGACGGCGGTTGGCTTTCCCAATCCCGGCGACGAAGGCATAGTTTGAGGAGCCATCAAAAACTTTTAATTACTCAATAAAGGGCAGAGCGGAAAAGAGGGAGCCTTATGACATTAGGAACTACCCTGACTATGTTCCTCCTCGAAGAAGAGAGGCGTTTTCCCGACTCCACCGGGAACTTCACCTCACTCTTCTCCGATATAGTAGTAGCCGCCAAGGTGATATCCAACGCTGTGAACAAGGCGGGCCTGATAGACATCCTCGGCGCCACGGGTTATGAGAACGTACAGGGCGAGGAGGTGCAGAAACTCGACGAATTCGCAAACTCTACAATCGTAAACCTCATGACCCGGGGCGGCTACATTACCGCCATGGCCTCGGAAGAATCTGAAGATATTATAAAGACCAATCTCAAGCACCCTCTAACCTGCTACCTCCTCCTCTTCGACCCGCTGGACGGATCTTCCAACATTGACGTAAACATCAGCGTCGGGACCATCTTCTCCATCCTCAGGTGTTCGCCCGGCAGGGCAATTTCCGTAAACGACTTTTTGAGGCCCGGCACTGAACAGATAGCCGCGGGGTATGTGCTGTACGGCTCAAGCTCCATGTTCGTCTACACCACGGGGCACGGCGTCCACGGCTTTACACTCGACCCCGGAGTAGGCGAGTTCCTGTTGTCCCATGAAGAGATACAGACACCCGAGAAGGGCAGTATATACAGCATTAACGAGTCGAACTCCAAGTACTGGCACCCCTGGACAAGGGAGTATATAAACAAGGTAAAAGAGGGGAACTGCACCGGCAGATACGTGGGGTCCCTCGTCTCTGACTTCCACAGGAACCTCCTTAAGGGAGGGGTCTTCCTCTATCCAGCCGACAGGAAGGCCCCGGAGGGCAAGCTCCGGCTCCTCTACGAAGCCAACCCCCTTTCCTTCATAGTGGAGCAGGCCGGGGGGCGCGCCATAAGCGGCCCGGAGAGGATACTCGAAATCAAACCCACCGAGCTGCACCAGCGGACGTCCCTTATTGTCGGAAGCAAAACCGATGTTGACGAGGCCGAGGAGTTTTACAACACATATAAGGACGAGGGGGCGTAGTAAACGGCGCCCTTTTCAAACAAGAGAAAAAATTGTGTTCCTGCTGATAAAAAATCTTTTCCGGGAAGGCGCCGCTGACTCCGCATTCCAAACGAATAAATATTCCGCGTTGCTTTCAAATACTCCCCTTTAAATACCCCTGCCGTTCATCTTCCGGAAACCTTTCGATGGCGTAGCGGAGCATGGTCCTCGGCATATGTTTATAATGCTCCTTCAAAAACCCCGCCGCCGCCTTCTTATCGCGTTTGGCCACCTCCCGGAGCATCCAGCCCGCGGCCTTATGGATAAGGTCCTCTTTATCGGCGACCAGGATTTCGGCTATATTCAGGGTGTCCTCGAAGCATTCGTTCTTTATAAAGTAATGGGTGGCGACAATCGAAATCCGCCTCTTCCAGAGGTCCGCCGAGGCGGCAAATTCGTAAAGAGGTTTTTTCTCTTTATCGAAAAGATAAGCGCCTGTTATGTTCGGCGCTGAAAGGTCGACGAGGTCCCAGTTGTTCACAAAACGGGTCTTCTTCATGTAGAAGTCATATACCCCCCTTCGCTCCGCCAGGTCTCCTCCTGAAAAGCGCCGCACAAGTATAAGGAGGGCCAGCAGACGCTCCTCATGGAAGGCGGACCGGAGCATGCGACCAGCCTCTACCTTTGTAATATCCTCATGCTCTTTTGCCAGCCCCCTTAACACGGGCACCCTGATCCCTAAAAACAGGTCTCCCTCTCCGTACTCGCCTGGGCCTGTCTTAAAGAACCTCTGGAGGACCTTCGCCCTCTCAACGCTTCCGAGGTTTTTTAATTTCTTTCGAATCCCTTCGATACTCACAAGATCATCCGTGTTCTTACGGCCCTCCGGCCCTTAACCGTATCGTCATTTTTTAATACCATAAACAACAAGGTGCCTGTCGCTTATCTTTTTTATTTTTAGTTCCGGGAGTCCCGCTTCTCTTATC
>JBHHVI010000040.1:0-17987 GCA_046754225.1 Thermodesulfobacteriota bacterium
CAGATTTATTTTTTTGTTTTCAAACCCCCCGGTGATGGGGTGAGCGGACCGTAGGGCGGGGCGGCTTTCCGGGGGCCGGGCGGGATGTCGGGGAGGAAGGGAGGATTTCTTTTTCCGACCGTAAGCGGGACAGACCGCGGGGCGGAAGGCCGCCGGGGAGGTGGTGGAGCGAGGCCCGTCACCAAAAGCGCTCTAAAAGAGCGCAAGCTGTCCATCCCTTTTCCTAATCCCATCCTGTAAGGTTAAATCCCCCCATACCCCCCTTTAAAAAAGGGGGGGGCAGCAAAAAAACCTCACCGCCTCATAACCACCACTTCCCTTCTAAACCCCCGTCGCCTTCCGCTACTTATCCTCAGCGACAAACCTGTTGCCACCCGTCTCATCTCGTTTATAATATCAGTTAATGAAGGCACCCTATTTAAGGACATACCTCGCCGTCTACCTCATCTCCACCGCCACCCTCACCTATGAGATAGGCCTGACGAGGCTCTTTTCCCTTGCCCAGGGCTACCACTTCGCTTTCATGGTGATAAGCATCGCGCTTATGGGGATAGGGGCCGGGGGGGCTGTTCTCATGGCCGGGGGGCGGGCGGGGCGGCTCTCCGGGGTAAACACCTTTAGGCTTCTATCCATGCTCGCGGCAATTTTTTCCGCAGCGGTTGTAATCTCCTACATCACGGCCAACCAGATCCTTTTCGACCCTGTAAGGGCGACCTGGTCAAGGGTAGAATTCCTCAAAATACTCGCCCAGTACCTTATCCTCTCCCTCCCCTTTGTCGTCTCCGGAATGATCATCTCCGCGGCCATAAGGTCTATGAGCGAAAAGGTGCACAGGATATACCTCTGGGATATGGCCGGGGCGGGAACGGGTTGCGTGCTTATCCTGATCGTCTTGACGAAGACGGGCGGCGAGGGGGCTGTCATAGTCGCGGCGTCGCTCTGCGCCGTGGCGTCGCTCCTTTTTCGCATACCGTCAAAGGGCAGGGAAGTTGCGGTCCCTGTGGTTGCCGTGGCCATCATTGTATGGGCGGCGCTCGGGCCGGGCCGTCTCCTTGAGGTACGGGTCTCCCCCTACAGGGACCTCTCCAGGGCCCTTAACTTTCCGGGCGGGAGGATCGTTGAGACCCTCTTCTCCCCGTCGGGGAGGCTTGATATCGTAGAGAGCCCCGCGGTGAGGGCGGCGCCCGGGATAAGCCTCAGCCACCGGGAACCCCTGCCGCCGCAGCTCGGTTTCACCATAAACGGCGGGGGGCTTACAACGGTCACCAGCAGCGAAGGCGACCTGTCCTTCTTGACCCATCTCCCGTCGTCCCTCGTCTACCGTTTGAAAAAAGACGGGGACGTCTTTATCGTTGATCCCGGCGGGGGTATGGAGGTGCTGTCGGCCATGGAAAACAAGGCGGCCCGTATATGGGGCGCGGAGACCAACGGCGTGGTGCTCAAGGCGATGAGGGGGCGCCTTTCAGGGTTCTCAGGGGGGCTTTACAGCGGCGTCCATATAAGCCACGGCTCCGGCAGAAACGTGCTGAGGACGCTCGGCAGAAGATTTGACATTATCCAGCTCGCCCGCATCGACACCCTGGGGGCGTCATCGTCTGGGATAAGGGGGGTCGGGGAGAACTACAGCTTAACGGCCGAGGGCTTCGCCGATTATCTCGACCATCTAAATGACGGGGGGTTTATCTCCGTCAGCATGTACCTCCTGCCCCCGCCAAGGCAGGAACTAAAACTCCTCTCTACGGCGGTCCGGGCCCTTGAGGAGAGAGGCGTTGAGGACCCCGGAGCGAGGGTCCTCGCTATAAGGAGCTGGGGGGTGATGACTCTGCTTGTGAAGAAGGGGATTGTCGACGCAAGGGACTTGGAGGCGCTGAAGGGGTTTTGCGGCGCCGAGGGCTTTGACCTCATCTGGTATCCGGGGATGGAAGAAAGGGAGGCCAACATCCGCAACCGCTTTCAAGCTCCCATATATCACAACCTTTTCAGGAAGGTCCTCGACGCGGAGACGAGAGGTGAGTTTTTAAGAGATTACTTGTTCGATGTCAGCCCCTCCACCGATGACAGGCCCTTTTTCGGGCAGACCTTTAAGATGACGAGGATGAAGGATACCTATGAGAGTGTCGGAAGGAAGTGGGGTGTGCTCATAGAGGGGGGATATCTCCTCCCGTGGATACTGCTTCAGGCCGCTCTGGCAAGCCTCGTACTCATAATGGCGCCACTGGTCTTTGTAAGAAGGGAAAAGAGCTCTGCCAGGACCCTTTTCCACTTAAGCGCGTACTTCGCCGCCATAGGGATCGGGTTTATGTTTGTGGAGATAGCCCTGATACAGAAGATGATACCCGTTCTCGGGGAGCCCGTCTACGCCATTTCGGCGGTCCTCTTTTCCATACTCGTCTCAACAGGCGCGGGGAGCTACCTCTCGGGACGCCTGAAAATCATTGAGAGGTGCTCGGTCAACACTATCGCGGTGGTTCCGCTCCTTATCCTAGCCTATCTTTCGGCGCTCGGTCCGATATCCGAAATGATGGCTCGTTTCGCGGTCTCGTCCAGGTACCTTCTCACCCTCATCATTTTTTTCCCTCTCGGCGCCTCCATGGGCGTCCCATTTCCAACGGGCATGTACCTGCTGGGGAAAAAGAGGGCCGACCTTATCCCGTGGGCGTGGTGCGTTAACGGCTCATTTTCGGTAGTAAGCTCCGTTCTCGTCATGTTGGTCGCCCTGACATGGGGTTTCTCAACGACGCTTGTCATCGCGGCTTTAGTCTATGGGGCGGCATGGCTTACGCTTATAGCGCTTAAGTCCGGGCTCTGATGGCTCACTCCCCCTCAAGCATTCTCCCAACCATAGGCACGAAAGCGACCCCAGTAATATGCTCTACGTCCAACGTGTCGCCTCTTTTAGTCACAAGCGTAAGGGTCTGGTAGTATGTGGTGTTGCCGAGAGGTATAATGAGCCTTCCGCCGTCCTTGAGTTGACTTAAGAGCGGAGGCGGGATGTGGTTGGCCGCGGCCGTTACGATGACGGCGTCGTAAGGCCCCTCATCCTCCCATCCTGAGTAGCCGTCCCCGTATTTGACCTCCACCTTTTCATAGCCAAGTTCTTTTAGCCTCTTCCTCGCGGCATCGGCGAGCCTCTTTCTGATCTCGATGGTCCTGACCTCTGCGCCGATCTCGGCCAGTACGGCCGCCTGATATCCAGACCCGGTCCCGACCTCGAGGACCCTCTCCTTGCCTTTAAGCCCGAGCTTCTCAGTCATGAGCGCGACTATGTATGGCTGCGATATCGTCTGCCCCTCGCCTATGGGAAGCGGATGGTCGGAGTAGCTGGCAATCCTTGAGAGGAGGGGGACAAAAAGGTGCCTTTTGACCTTTCTCATCGCCGCGAGTGTCTTCTCGTCGGAAATGCCCCTGCCCTTGATATCCCTCTCCACCATCCTCATGCGCTGCTTGTGGAATTGGCCGCTTCCCTGAGCGGCATGCGAGGTATAAAGCAGGGTGAAGAGGAGCGAAAATATGGTTATCGAGAATCTGTACATGTGTGGACCGATAGTGTTATTTTAGAAAACTCACAGGAACCTGTCCTTCATTAAAGTTTACTTCAGGTTTTGTTCTTCTCACCGCCTCATGACAACCGCCTCAAACCCCTCGTAGGCGAGGTTTTTTGCGGCCTTTATCGCCTTTTCCTTTGAGGAAAACTTGCCCACCCTGACTCTGTAAAAGGTCCTCCCGGTAATCGCCACCTTCATTATATATGCGTCGCTCCGTTCAAGGCCTATGGCGGCCTTGAGCCTCTCCGCGTTATCCCTGTCTGTAAAGGCTCCGAGCTGGACGGTGAAATTCCTGCCCGTGCCGCTTTCGTCAACCCTTATGTAATGAACATATTTTTCGTCGCGCCCCAGTGTCTTTATCCTCACCCTCGCCGTACCCGTCTCGACGATGCCGATTCTTTTAGCCGCAGTGTAGGAGAGGTCTATTATCCTGCCCCTCACAAAGGGCCCCCTGTCGTTTATGGTGACCTTTATTTCGCGATCGTTATCGAGATTCCTTACCTTTACGATCGTGCCGAGGGGCAGCCTTTTGTGCGCGGCGGTCATGGCGTACATGTTGTAGACCTCGCCGCTCGCCGTGAGTTTGCCGTGAAATTTTTTTCCGTACCACGAGGCTATGCCCTTCTGGGTCCTGAAGTTTGCCGTCTCATGAGAGGTAAAAGAACAGGCCGGGAGGAAGAGGAGGATGAGAACAAGAAAAATTTTAAAGTTTTTTGTTTTCATAAACCTTTCGGCTTGATGAGTAAGGAGGAGTTTTTGTTTTTTACGAAAAGACTCTTTAATTGCACGGGAAGGGATATCGGCAATCAAATATTTTTTACCATCGGCACGGAAACTTTTTCAAGGACCTCTTTCAGATAGAACCCGGTGTATGAGGCCTTGTTCATTGCCACCTCTTCGGGCGTGCCCGAGGCGACGATGCGCCCCCCCTCGTCGCCTCCCTCGGGGCCGAGGTCTATGATGTGGTCCGAGAATTTTATGACGTCGAGGTTGTGCTCTATGATGACGATGGAGTTTCCCGAGAGGCTGAGCCTCTTCAGGACGTCGAGGAGTTTCTGGATGTCGGCGAAGTGCAGTCCCGTCGTCGGCTCGTCGAGTATGTAAATGGTGCGCCCCGTGGCCCTCTTTGAGAGTTCCCTCGAGAGTTTTATCCTCTGGGCCTCGCCCCCTGAGAGGGTCGTCGAGGGCTGGCCGAGCCTTATGTAACCGAGGCCCACATCAGAGAGGGTCTGGAGCCTGCCCTTTATGTTGGGGATGTTTTCGAAGAATTTCAGGGCCTCTGTCACGGTCATATCGAGGGCGTCGGATATGTTCTTGGACCGGTAGCGGACTTCGAGGGTCTCACGGTTGTATCTCGCGCCTTTGCATACGTCGCACGTCACGTAGACGTCGGGCAGGAAGTGCATCTCCACCTTTATAAGGCCGTCGCCCTTGCAGGCCTCGCACCTTCCGCCCTTTACGTTGAAACTGAAGCGGCCGGGGCTGTACCCCCTTATCCGGGCCTCGGGCAGGCGGCTGAAGAGTTCGCGTACGGGGGTAAAGACACCTGTATAGGTGGAGGGGTTGGAGCGCGGCGTCCTCCCTATGGGTGACTGGTCTATGGCGATTACCTTGTCTATGAACTCGATACCCTTTATGGACTTTATCTCTCCGGCCTTCTCCTTCGAACGGTAGAGCCTTCTGGCGAGGTTCTTATAGAGGGTGTCCACGACGAGGGTGCTCTTGCCCGAGCCCGACACACCCGTTACGGAGGTTATAAGGCCGAGGGGAATCTCCACGTCTAAATCCTTTAAGTTATTCGCCTTCAGGCCCTTTAAGATTAAGGACCTTCCGTCAGGCCTTTTCCTCTCCGCCGGCACGGGGATGGAGAGTTCGCCGGAAAGGTATTTTCCTGTAAGGGAATTTTTATCGCCCATTACCTCGTTGAAGGTTCCATGCGCCACGACCCTCCCCCCGCCCTCGCCGGCCCCAGGCCCCATGTCGATTATATAGTCCGATTCCTTCATCGTCTCGGTGTCGTGCTCGACTACAAGGACGGAGTTGCCCATGTCCCTGAGCCTCTTGAGGGAAGTCAGGAGCCTTCTGTTGTCCCTCTGATGGAGCCCTATGGAGGGCTCGTCCAGTATGTAGAGGACGCCCACGAGGCTTGAGCCTATCTGGGTGGCGAGACGGATCCTTTGCCCCTCGCCGCCGGAAAGGGTCGACGCGCCCCTGTCGAGCGTAATGTAGCCGAGCCCCACGTTGACGAGAAAGCCGAGCCTCTCTGAAATCTCCTTTAAGATCCTCTTCGCTATCTCAAGCTCCAGGGCCGTTACTTTGAGTTTCCTGAAAAACTCAAGGGACTCCTTTATGGGCATCCTGACAATGTCCCATATGGATTTACCGCCTCCTATCTTTATGAAGAGGGCCTCTTTTTTGAGCCTCGACCCCTCACAGAGGGGGCAGGTTTGAGAGTTCATGTACTCTTCGAGCTCTCTTCTCACATCGTCTGACTCCGTGTCGCGGTACCTCCTCCCGAGGTTCTTTATCACCCCCTCGAAGGGCTCGGTGTATGAAAACTTTTTTTTGTTTTTTTCATAATAAAACTCTATCTCTTCCTCTCCAGAGCCGTAGAGTATAATCTCTTTCGCCTTTGCCGGGAGCTTTTTCCACGGCGTCTCTATGCTGAAGCCGTAGTGGCCGGCGAGCCCTTTCAGTATATGGAGGTAATAGGGGGAAGCCCTTCTGCCGTCCCCGGCCCTCCATGGCGAAAGCACTCCCCCGCTGAGGGAACGCTCCGGGTCGGCGGCGACGAGTTCCGGGTCGAAGTAAAAATCCTCGCCCAGCCCCTTACACTCCGGGCATGTCCCGTAGGGGCTGTTGAAGGAAAATGTAGTGGGGTTTATCTCCGGATAACTTACGGCGCATTTGACGCAGGAGAGTTTTTCATTGAAGAGCATCGCCGAAGAGCCCTCGACCTCGGCTCTCGCCAGCCCCCCGGAAAGGCGCGTCGCCACCTCAAGGGAGTCGGCGAGCCTCCCGACGACGCCTTCCTTTATTATAATCCTGTCTATAACGACGTCTATGGTATGTTTTTTCCTCTTATCGAGGATAATCGGCTCCTCAAGGTCTTTCATCAGCCCGTCCACCTTGACCCTCGTGTACCCTTCTTTGCGGAGTCGCTCGAGTTCCTTCCTGTACTCGCCCTTCCTGCCCCTCACTATGGGCGAGAGTATGATTATCCTTGAGCCCGGGGGCAGGGCCGTCACACGGTCCACCATCTGCTGGATCGTCTGCGATGTTATGGGGCGGCCGCACTTGTAACAGTAGGGTCTGCCTATCCTCGCGAAGAGGAGCCGCAGGTAGTCATAGACCTCGGTGACGGTGCCCACCGTGGAGCGCGGGTTCTTTGACGTCGTCTTCTGCTCTATGGATATGGAAGGCGAGAGCCCCTCTATCGACTCCACGTCGGGCTTGTCCAGCTGTTCGAGGAACTGGCGGGCGTACGCCGAAAGGCTTTCCACGTACCTCCTCTGCCCCTCGGCGTATATGGTGTCAAAGGCGAGTGACGATTTGCCGGACCCCGAGACCCCCGTGACGACGACGAGACAGTCGCGCGGTATCTCGAGGTCTATGTCCTTGAGGTTGTGCTCACGGGCGCCTTTTATGATTATCCTGTCCATGGTATAAAAACTTTTCTCTGTCGGTTTTGCCGGAGGGCCCGGTGTAACTATTTTAAAATACGAAGCATGAGGCTCCCGTCCTTCTGAAACTCAAAGGGCACTCTCTTTAATTCAACTCCGAACCCCTTTGCCCTGAGGTCTTCCGCGAGAGGGTCAAGGTAGGGGGATTTTTTTGAATCAAGTCCGACTACCGGGAATATCCTGACCTCTCTTGAAGAGACCCTTAAAAGTTCGGATGCGGCTGACAGGTGGAATTCGTAGCTCAGCCTGTCGCTGTAAAGAAAAAGAAGATGTGCCGAGAGGACAAGAGAGAACTCACCTTCTGAAAAAGGGAGCGTCGGCAGGTCGCACCTGACATATTTGGCCCCATTGAAATTTTTTGAATAGTCCTCGATGAATCTTGTGTACGCGCTGACCCTTCTCTTTTTGAGACCCTGTACATTGCCGTAGAAATCCCACCTGTATTGGTCTTTGACCGGATTAAGGGCGTGGAAGACTTTTTCGAGTTCATCTTCGCAGAGTTTTTTGATTTTGTCCGGCTCGGTTCCGTAAAGCATGTCGGCGGCTATGACCTTAACGCCCTTCTCACCTGCTTCGGCGGCGAAGGAGCAGGCCCCGCCGGGACAATCAAGTATCTTTTCGGCCGGAAGCCCGGCCGTGTTGAGGTCGAACATCCGTACGTATTCTTCAAGCGTACGCCCTATAAAGGCAATGGAGTCTATTTCAAAATATTTCATCAGGGCATTCTGTTTTTGTTCCTGACCATCTCCACCGCAGTCTCTATGGCGGCGGTGAGGCTTGCCGGGCTCGCTATCCCCTTCCACGCGATATCGTAGGCGGTGCCGTGGTCCGGAGAAGTCCTTATTATGGGAAGGCCCAGCGTCGTGTTAAAACCGTCTTCAAAGTGGATGAGTTTCAGGGGGGCGAGCCCCTGGTCATGGTACATGCATACCACTGTGTGGAACTCTTTTTTCCTGACGGCCCTGTAAAATACCGTATCGGAGGGCAGCGGGCCCGTTACATCCATACCGAGGGACCTTGCCTTTTCAATGGCCGGCGTTATGGACACTGCTTCCTCGCCGCCGAAGTAGCCGCCTTCTCCGGCGTGGGGGTTGAGTCCTGCCACGGCTATCTTTGGATCCCTTATGCCGAAGAGATTTATCAGGGACTCATGGGCGATCTCTATGGTCTTAAAGACCCCTTGCGTTGTAATAAGGCCCGGCACGTCCTTCAATGGCACATGAATGGTGACGAGGACCACCTTCAGGTCCGCCCCGCCGAGCATCATCCTGTAATCCTTTGCGCCTGTAAGATGGGCGAGGAACTCGGTATGGCCGGGGAACTTAAAACCGGCCTTTTTGGCCGTCTCCTTATTTATGGGCGCCGTAACGACGGCGTCGGCCGACCCTGAAAGAGCCGCCCTTACAGCCTCTTCCACGTACCGAATTGCGGCGTGTCCGCACTCCGGGCCCGCCGAACCAACTTGAATCTTTTCCGGGTTTATTGATGAGAGGTCATGGACAATATCTTTATCCAGACCTTTAAGGCCGAGTTTGCCCGCGAGAAAATTCAGGACGCCCAGGTCCCCGAAGACCTTTATCTCCGAGGTCCCGGTGTTAGACTCGTCGGCCAGCGCCTTGAGTATCAATTCCGGGCCGACCCCGGCTGGGTCTCCCATGGTAAGGGCTATCTTAGGCTTCATAATATTATAAAAAAATCGCCCGCCTTGGGCAAGACTTAAGACGGGGATGTAAGATACAAGACGCTAATCGGGCTATAGAAAATTTTGTATCTACGGCGGGTCAATATTGTCCGGGCGGGCCTGCTCTTTTGCCGCCATAGAGGGCCGCCCCCGGAGGTTAAAGCCTTGTCTCGATATGAGAGATCTTTTTAACGTCCTTGAGCCATGACTCCACCCTCTCGTCCATGGTCTGATTGAAGAGTTTTTCGTGTATGGTCCCCTTTATCTTTTCGAGGGGTTCGGGTTTGCCCGCTATATACTCGGCAAGTCTGATGATGTGAACCCCGTCCGGCCCTTCAATGGGAGGACTTGTCTCTCCGGCCTTCAGTTTGAGCACGACCTTTTTTATCTCGTCGTCCATTTCAGCGGTTTTAAGATAACCGAGGTCGCCGCCAGAGGACGCGGCTGGCCCGTCGGAGTACTGACGGGCGAGTTCGGAAAAGGGCGTCCCCTTTTTTAAGCCTTCGTTTATGTATCGGAGCTTACGCTCCATGATAACCTTATCGCCGCCGTCGATGAAGATGGACTCTATCCGGTACACCGGAGGGCCGAAAAAATTCTCTATGTGCTGCCTGTAGTAGTCCGATATCTCTTCGGGCTGAATTGAAATTCTGGAGCGGAACCTGGTGTTCATGAACTTGACGACACGTATCTGCTCCTTGAGCCTCGCTCTGTATTCCCTCATGGTAAGTCCGCTGTTGGCCAGCGCCAGGAGCAGCTCGTCTCTGGTAAAATTATTCTGGTTCTTGATCTCATCTACGGCGTTGTCAATTTCCTTTTCACTAACGTCAATGCCCGCGCGGTCTGATGCCTGCTTGATGAGTTTTTCTTCTATAAGATTGTCGAGTATTTTTGATTTAAACCGGGCGCCCCTTTCCACGCTCAATTTGCCCGACCCTTTAACGCCGTTTGTGGCAATGGTGACAGCCGCATTAAGTTCCGAAAGGGTTACGATGTCTTCGTTGATGACCGCGACAACCCTGTCCACCGCCTCTGAGCCGGCCTCTCCCGGCGTGAGTAGAATAATAAAAGCGGCCATGAGCGTCAAAAGACTTATAAACCCGCGACCGATGCCGGAAATGTCGGATATGTAAAAAAACCCTTTTATCCTCATAAGAGACCCCCTGTAATCTCAATAGGCGTGTTCTTCTTTAAGGACTCCATCCAAAGGTTAAATCTTTTTTCCTCTTCGGCGCGGCGGAGTTTTCTTTCTATACCGTCCTCAACGTCTGCGAGGAGCAGTCTTCTGCCCCGCTTTTTCTCCTGAAGGTAGAAGATGTGGTAGCCGTACTCCGTCTTTACTACGCCGCTTATCTCCCCGGGCTTGAGTTTAAAGACGACCCGCTCGAACTCCTCGGGCATATCGCCGCGGCCGAAAAAGCCGAGGTCCCCTCCGCGCTTGTTTTCAGGGCTTATGGATACCTTCCCGGCGGTTTCGGCGAAGTTTTCGGGCGTCAGTTCTTTTCTTATCCTTGCGGCCTCTTCTTCGCTCGATACCACTATCATGGACGCGTGGACCTGAGCAGGGATATCATAATCCCCTTTATGTTGTCTGTAATATTTTCTTATATCTATTTTTTTTATCACCACATCAGAGCCCACCGCCTCTTCTATGGCCTTTTTTATGAGGAGCTTTCTTCTTAACTCGTTACGCCACTGCCCGATATTGCCGTATCTTTTTATTATTTCGTCTTCGAGGGCCGGGCTTCCGGATTCTTCCTTTATCCTCTTCTCTTCGGCCCTGAGTTCGTCTTCAGTTACCATTATACCGTGCTTTGAGGCCTCTCCGAGGACAAGCTCCTCCTCTATAAGCTGGGCGGCGAGGTCCTTTTTAAGGTCCTTCGATTCCTCTTCGCTCATGCCGCCCCGAGAGCCGGGCCTGAGCCTTTCGAGCCTCATGTCAAACCGGCCCGAGGTTATCACACGCTCACCGACCTTTATAATGACCCTGTCCGGGGACCCGGCCGACTCATCTCCGCCCCCGCATCCGGTGGCGAGTGTGACAAGGAGCCCTAACACTAAAAATAACGTAAGATTTTTTTTTGACATATCCATAAGCGGCTTTTTGCCGGCAGCATTTTATTATAACATCAGCAGAGGAGCTCTTTCAATACATATCCCGCCTCTTCAACGGGTTCGGCGCCGGCGGCCATAAAGACGATGAACCTGCCCTCTGGCGTCACCCGGAATCTTTTGGGCTCCCTTTGGGCCAGGTATGCGGCCTTTTCAGCCACCCCGTGCGGCGGCCCCCCACCGCCGCCCCTCTCGAAATTGATGTAAAGTCGATTCCCCTTCTGGTCGAGCTCCCTCGCCCTGAGCCTTTTAAGGAGCACCTTCAGCCCCATGGCGCCGAGCAGATTTTCAACAAGTGCGGGCATTTCGCCGTAGCGGTCGCGGAGTTCTTCGGTGATGGAGGCGAGTTCGTCCTCGGAGGTGAGGGACGCGAGCCTCTTGTATAGGCCGAGCCTCTGGCGCGTATCGGGCATGTAATCCTCGGGTATGTACTGCGACACCTTGAGGTTTATCTCAGGCTCCACCTCCTCTGAGATCTTTTCGCCCTTCATCTCTTTCACCGTCTCTTCAAGAATTTTCGTGTACATGTCGAACCCGACCTCCGCGATTCGGCCCGACTGTGAGGTGCCGAGAAGCTCTCCCGCGCCCCGTATCTCAAGGTCATAGGCCGCTATCTTGAACCCGGAGCCGGGCTCGCTCAGTTCACGGAGGACTTGAAGCCTTTTGCGCGCGTCCTCTGTTATGGAGGAGGGCTCGGGTATGATAAAGTAGGCGTAGGCCCTGCGGCTCGACCTGCCCACCCTTCCCCTCAGCTGATAGAGTTCGGCGAGGCCGAACATATCAGCCCTGTTTATAATTATCGTGTTCGCCGTTGGTATATCGAGCCCGGACTCGATAATGGCCGTGGAAAGGAGGATATCGTAGTTCCCGTTTACAAAGCCGAGCATCTTCCTTTCCAGCTCGTGTTCGTGCATCTGTCCGTGCGCCGTGGCGATCCTCGCCCCGGGCAAAAGTTTCACAAGAGTTTCCTCCATGCGCCCCATGGACTGGATCCTGTTATGGACGAAAAAGACCTGCCCGCCCCTTTTAATCTCCCTCTCGACGGCCTCCTGTATAACCCTTTCGTCGAAACTTGCGATCTCGGTCTTAATGGCGAGCCTGTCCTCGGGGGGCGTGTTTATAATGCTCAGATCCCGTATGCTCGCCAGCGACATATTGAGCGTTCTCGGAATGGGCGTGGCCGTAAGCGTCAGCACGTCAACGGTCTTCCTGAGCCTTTTAAGGCGTTCTTTCTGTCTGACGCCGAAACGGTGCTCTTCGTCTATGATTACAAGACCCAGGTCCTTGAATTCCACATCCTTCTGTACGAGCCTGTGCGTGCCGATTATAATATCCACACCGCCGGTGGATAGTTTTTCAAGGACCTCTTTTTGGGCCTTGCCGGACCTGAAGCGTGAGAGTACTTCCACGACTACGGGAAAGGCGCTGAGCCTTCTCGTGAAGGTGGCAAAGTGCTGCTGGGCGAGGACCGTTGTGGGCACGAGCAGGGCGACCTGCTTTGAGTCGAGCACCGCCTTGAAGGCGGCCCTTATGGCGACCTCTGTCTTGCCGTAACCCACGTCCCCGCAGACGAGCCTGTCCATGGGCCGGCCCTCTTCCATGTCCTTGAGGCACTCCTCTATGGTGCGGGCCTGGTCCGGTGTTTCCTCGTATTCAAAACCCGACTCAAACTCGCGGAAAAGGCCTGACTTGCCTGAAAAGGCGAACCCCTTTGCCACCTCTCTCTCGGCGTAGAGTTTCAATAGCTCCGCGGCCATTTTCTCTATAGCCTTCTTTACCTTTTTCTTTGTCCGGTTCCACCCCGCTGTGCCGAGTTTGTCCATTGGCGGACAGGCGCCCTCGAAACCGTGGTATCTCGTAACAAGGTCCATCCTCGTGACAGGCAGATACAACTTGTCAGAGTCCCTGTACTCAAGGAGCAGAAAATCGTTTTCCACCGCCTCTATGGAAATCCTTTTAAGGCCCCTGTACACGCCTATTCCGTGGTGGGCGTGGACGATAAAATCCCCCTCAGCGAGGTCCTGTAACTGAAGAAGCGCGGGGCCCGCTTTTTTGGCGGGAGGCGGGTTTTTCCTGACCCGCCGGCCGAAGACCTCTTCTTCGGAGATGACAAGTAGGCCGGCGGAGGCGACTCGAAAACCCGTGGCCAGGGAGCCTACGGCGACAGCCACCCCCGCGCCCGGGGCTTCGAGTGTGACGCTACCCGGTAATATAGCCGCGTTAAGGCCGTAACCCGCGAGCAGCTCCGCCGTCCTTTCAGCCTGCCCCCTGTTGTGGGCCGTGATAAAGACACGCCACCCGTTTTCAAGGCCTTTCTGGATCTCATCGGCAAGGGGTTTCAGCGTCAGGTTCCGCCCGCTTTTCTTTATGGAGATTGTCCGGGCCAGGTCCATGTTCGACGAGGTTTTTACTGACGCCCCGCCGGCAGTGAACTCCTCTATCTCAAGGACGGGGAATTCTTTTATCCTGCCTTCAACCTCTTTCGCCCCGAGGTAGATTTCGTCCGGGTTTACAAAAAACTCCTTTTTAGCCCCGAGGTTGTTGGCGCCTCTATCTACCTCCGCCTCAAACCCCGTGAAGGCCGAGCCCACCGCCGAGGGGTCGATTATGGAGATAACCGATTCTACGCCGAGGAAGTCGAAGAGGGTGTCGAGTTTTTTATAAAAGAGAGGGAAAAGCCCGTTATGAAGCGCCGGGTCCGTTCCGTCCATCAGCGTGTTGTAAAGGGGCTCCCATTTACCGGCGTTGAGTTTCAGTTCACGGGCCCTATCTCTGAGGCGCTCTCCGGCGCTTTTATCATTCGCTCCGCCGAGGTCCGCCCGGGAGGCCGGCAGCACCCTTAACTCTTCAATTCCCGTTAAAGACCTCTGTGTGGAGATGTCGAATATCCTCATGGATTCGATCCAGTCCCCGAAAAATTCAATCCTTACAGGGCGTACACGGCCCGTGGGGAATATGTCGACAATCGCGCCCCTGACGCTCATCTCTCCCGTTACCTCTACCATGGGCACGCGCCTGTAGCCGGAGCCGAGGAGCCTTTTTACGAGGTCGTCCCTTAAGAACTCTCCCTCCACCTTGAGATTCACCACCCTCTCGGGGAGGGTGTTTTTTGGCGCCACCCTTTGCATCAAGACCTCGGCCGATGTTACGGTGATAAAAGGTTTGCCTTCCTTTTCGAGAAGCCTGTATAGGAGCCTTATCCTCTCGGAGAGGAGCCTTTGGTGGGGTGGGGTAAGCTCAAAGGGGAGGAGTTCGGTAGAGGGATAGAAAAAGACCTCTTCGGGGTTGAGGAAAAAAGCAAGGTCTTTGGCGAATGCCCCGGCCGAGGCCTCGTCGGGAAGGACGGCGAGTACGGGCCTTGAGAGCCTTTTGTAGGCCGAGGCGAGGAAAAAGGCCTTTGACGAGCCGTAGAGCCCGGAGAGCGTAAGAGGCCCGCCGGGCCGAAGGCTCGAGATATTCTTAATCGCCGCGTCTACGGTTAATTCTTTATTGAGAGTATCCGGCATTTCAGGATTAAAAAAATATACGTCACCCTTGTAAGCTCAACGGTAATTGCAAATTATACCACAGTTAAAAAGTTAAAAAAATTATTCATGCAAAGGATAGAGGGGAATTTTTTTGTTCCGGGGCTTCCTTGACGGCTAAAGGGCGTGGTGCTAAACTTCGTTTATGCCGGAAAAGATAATAAAAAAATTCGACGTCAAATTCCTTCAGGTGCTGGACGAATCAGGCGAGGCAGACGGTGCGCTCATGCCCGATGTGTCCGATGAGTGGATAAAGTCGGCCTTCGAGACTATGGTGCTCGTCCGTACCTTTAATGACAGAGCCTTGAGCCTGCAGAGGGAGGGAAGGATAGGGACCTACGCGTCCATATTGGGGCAGGAGGCCTCACAGGTAGGCAGCGCCCTTGCCCTTAATAAGGATAAAGGCGACTGGGTATTCCCGTCCTTCAGGGAATCGGGCGTCTACGTCACCCTCGGTTACCCCGCCGAACTTCTCTTCAGGTACTGGAGGGGGGACGAGAGGGGTATGGAGGCCCCGGCGGGCCTTAACATATTCCCCATGAGCGTACCCGTGGGCAGCCAGATACCTCACGCCGCGGGCGCGGCTATTGCCATGAAATTAAAGGGCGCGGAGAGCGTGGCTGTGACCTATTTCGGCGACGGCGGCTCCTCGAGGGGGGATTTTCACGAGGCACTGAATATGGCCGGTGTCTTCAAGGCCCCCGTGCTGTTCCTGTGTCAGAATAACCAGTGGGCCATCTCGCTTCCGAGGAGAAACCAGAGCGCCGCCGAAACCATCGCCCAGAGGGCCTCTGGTTACGGCATAGAGGGTTTGCAGGTTGACGGCAACGATATCTTCGCCGTTTACAGGGCGACCCTTGAGGCGGCCGAGAGGGCGCGAAAGGGCGAAGGGGCGACCCTTATAGAGTCTTTTACCTACAGGCTCGACGACCACACCACCGCCGATGACGCCTCAAGGTACAGGAGCAAGGAAGAGGTGGAGAAGTGGATGAAGAGAGAACCCCTTATAAGGCTCAGGCTCTTTATGGAAAAGAAGGGCCTCTGGACTGAGGAGTACGAAAAAGAGGCGATAGCCGGGGCCGAGGCTGAAGTCGACGCCGCCATTAAAGAGGCCGAGGCCGTGGACGCGCCACCCCCCTCTGATATGATTAAATTCACAAACGCGGAACTTTCCGTGCGCCAGATAAAGGAACTAAAGGACCTTAAATGGGAAAGATGAACATGGTTCAGGCCCTGAATGAGGCCCTGGCCGAGGAGATGGAGCGCGACACCGACGTCGTCATACTCGGCGAGGACGTGGGGGCCGACGGCGGGGTTTTCAGGGTTACCGAGGGGCTCCTTAAGAAATTCGGCCCCGAAAGGGTCCTCGATACGCCTCTATCTGAGTTGGGCATAGTGGGGGCGTCTGTGGGCATGGCCGCGTACGGGCTAAAACCCGTCGTGGAAATCCAGTTCATGGGTTTTTGTTATGAGGCGATAGAGCAGGTCTTTTCCCACGCGGCCCGAATACGTGCGCGCTCAAGGGGCCGCTTCACCTGCCCCATGGTCCTCAGGACTCCCTACGGCATAGGCATAAAGGCGCCGGAACTCCACTCCGAATCCTCGGAGGCGATCTTCTGCCATATGCCCGGCATAAAGGTCGTCGTCCCATCGACGCCCCATAACGCCAAGGGCCTCTTGAAGTCCGCCATAAGGGACCCCGACACCGTTATCTTCCTTGAGCCGGCGAGGCTTTACAGGGCGGTAAAGTCCGAGGTGGCGGGCGGCGATTTCACCGTGCCTCTCGGAAAGGCCGATATCTTTCAGGAGGGTGAAGAGATAACCGTCGTCTCATGGGGCACCATGCTCCACAGGGCAATGGAGGCCTCCGGGGGTTTTGACTGCGAGATAATTGACCTGATGACCCTGAAGCCCTTTGACGAGGAGACGATTTTAAAGTCCGTAAAAAAGACGGGCAGGCTCGTAATAGTGCACGAGGCGACGAAGAACTGCGGCCTCGGCGCCGAGGTGTCCGCCCTCGTCGCTGAAGAGGCGCTATTTCACCTGAAGGCCCCTGTCATAAGGGTTGGCGGCCCCGAGGCCGTTACCCCCATGGCCACCCTCGAAGACGATTACATGCCGTCAGTTGAGAGGATAAAGAGGGCCTTAGAGGTCGTTATGGAGTATTAGTTTTTTGAATTTATGCGGATAACGTAAAAGGAGCGCAAAAATATGCCTTTTTATTTCAAACTGCCCGACCTCGGCGAGGGGATTACAGAGGGGGAGGTTGTAAAGTGGCGCGTTAAGGCCGGCGACCCTGTTGAAGAGCACCAGGTGATAATGGAGGTGGAGACGGACAAGGCCATAGTTGAGGTCCCTTCCCCGAAAAAGGGCAAGGTAATAAAACTCAACAAGGCCGAGGGGGATACCGTTCAGGTCGGAGAGGTGCTCCTCACCATAGGCATTGAGGGGGAGGCGGCGGCCGGGGCGGAAAAAGAGGCGGCCGTTCCCGGTGAAGAGGAAAAATCCGTATCCGTCGTCGGGACCCTTCCACATGGTGAGGAGGTCCTCGCCTCTCCCAAGGCGAGGGGCGTGGCCAAAAAGATAGGCGTGGACCTTAATCATGTAAAGGGCACGGGCCCCGGCGGGATTATTACCGAGAAGGACGTAAGGGCGGCCGTTGAAGGGGAAGCCCCGGCAGAAGCGGCGGTGGAGGAGAAAAAGGCCGAGGCGGCAGGGGACCGCGACAGCTGGGGGCCCATAGAGAGGATACCCTTAAAGGGCATAAGGAAGTCCATTACAAAGAACCTTATCGCCTCGCAGAGGACGACCGCCTTTGTAACGGGCATGGACGACGCCGATGTCACCGGCCTTTGGGACTTAAGGCTACGTGAGCGCGACGCCGCGAAAGAGAAGGGCGTTCACCTGACCTTTTTGCCTTTCTTCATAAAGGCCCTCCGCCACGCCATAGAGAGCCACCCGCGACTAAACGGCTCCGTGGACGAGGAGACGGGCGAGATAATAACAAAGAAATATTTCAACATAGGGGTCGCCATCGACACGCCCGAAGGGCTTATCGTGGCCGTGGTGAAGGACGTGGACAAAAAGACGATACTCGGACTCGCCGAAGAGCTTCAGGCGCTGAGCCAGAGGGCGAGGGAGCGTAAGCTCACCCTCGACGAACTCAAGGGTTCGTCCATTACCATAACAAACTACGGGGCCTTTGGCGGACGCTACTCGACTCCCATAATAAACTATCCCGACACGGCCATCCTCGGAACAGGAAGGATAGCCGACAGGCCCTGGGTAAAGGACGGCCAAATAGTAATAAGGAAGGTCCTGCCCCTTTCGCTTACCTTTGACCACAGGGTTGTTGACGGCGTCGAAGCCTCCCGTTTCCTCGAGAGGGTGAAGGAGTACCTCGAAGACCCGGCGAGGATTTTTATTGAGAGCAGGTAGGGGG